>NZ_LZJE01000247.1:0-1143 GCF_001666865.1 Mycobacterium sp. E136 | reverse complement strand
CGACCAGATCCAGGTCGGGCCTGCTCCGGATCGCATCGATCGCGATCGACCCGACGCCGCCCGTCCCCCAGACCACGGTTCTCAGCGGTGTTTTCACGATTCCTCCGTTGCTGCGATTGACCCCGTCACCAGTGCGGCGCGCTCGAGATACTCGCGACCGATTCGTCGCCCTGCCGTCTCCCACACATCTGCACAGCGACCGAGTACAGCTCGGTCGTCGGCGCTCCCTCGGCGGGCGCCCGGATGTCGAACCGGAGCGTGAACATCAGCACCGCGACAAGGCCGGGGTATTCACGACGACCGACTCTAACCTAATCTTTGTTCTGGTTACCATTAATAGTGGATGCTATTCTCAGCGCTGGCTTTGTCGCCACACCGGGCTCCCGGAGGAGGATCGATGACCGGAGGTAAGCACCGCGTCGTGGTCTGGTCGACCGGCGGAATCGGCTCCATCGCGATCCGCGCGATCTCACAGAGACCCGACCTGGATCTCGTCGGGGTGTGGGTGCACTCCGAGGAGAAAGTCGGCAAGGACGCGGGGGTGCTGGCGGGCGGTGATCCGATCGGGCTGGCGGCCACCAATGACGCCGATGCGTTGATCACGCTGCGACCGGACTGCGTGGTGTACGCCGCGAGCGGGCCGGAACGCGACGCCGCGGCGGTGCCCGACTACCTGAAGCTCCTGGAAGCCGGGATCAACGTCGTGTCGACGTCGTCGACGACGCTGATCTATCCGCCCGCCTATTACTCGCCCGAATGGCGCAACCAGATGGAGCAGGCGGCGAAGAAGGGGAGTGCATCCTTTTACGCCTCCGGGATCTTCCCCGGTTTCGGCTCCGACCAGCTGGCGTTGGTGCTCGCCACGCAGTCGAAGCGGATCCAGCGTCTGACCGTCACCGAGGTCGCGCTCAACGATCACTACCCGGTGGCCGACGTGATGATGAACGGCATGGGCTTTGGTCGTCCCCTGGATTTCGAACCGCTGCTGAAGACGCCTGGGTTCATCGAAATGGCTTGGCGGGCACCGATTCATCTGATGGCCGCCGGTCTCGGCGTGGAGGTCGAGGAGGTCCGCGGCACCCTCGACCGCCGCGTCACGGACCGCGACATCGAGGTGGCGTTCGGCACTATCGAGGCGGGGAC
>NZ_LZJE01000246.1:0-40570 GCF_001666865.1 Mycobacterium sp. E136 | reverse complement strand
TCCAGACCGCGGCGAGCGCGGAAAGTCATCGCTAGAACACTCCGCAGCCGGCCACCCCGCACACCATCGAGCTGATCAGCAGGAGCGGCCACAGGCCAACCGCGACGACGAGGGCCGCGATGTTGGCGAAGATGGTGAAGTCGCCCGACAGCGCGGCCTCCAGCTGTCCGATCAGCTCGATGTGGAACGCCGCGTACACGACGCCGATCACGGTGTAGATCAGAAGGATCCACAACAATAGCTCCACGTAGGTGTTGATCCCCCGCTGCAGCAACATGTGCTGCAACCGTTCCCACATCGATTCCCCTACAGTTCGAGCAGCCGTGGCAGGTCCGCCACCGAGTCGATGACGTGGTTTGGCTGCATCGCGAATTCGTCTGCCGCCCAACGATCCAACGTATCCTGTCGAAATTTGCCGGTGCGCACCAACACGCCGGTCATACCGACCACCTGCGCCGCCAGCACATCGTTGTTGAGGTCGTCGCCGACCATGTACATCTCGTCGGGTTCGACACCGAGGCGGCTCGCCGCGGCCAGGAAACCCTCGGGTGCGGGCTTACCGACCGCCGTCGCCTTCCGTCCGGACGTCTCCTCCATACCGATCAGGTACATGCCGGTGTCCACGCGCAACCCGTCGGTCGTCGTCCATGCGGTGCTGCGGTGCATCGCGACCACCGGCACGCCCTGCGCCATCCAGTCGTAGACCCACGACAACGTCAGGTGGCTGTATTCCGGGCCGGCACCGCCGAGCAGGACGACGTCCGGGGCCTCGGGCGCGCGCGGACCGCTGAACTCGTGGGAGTAGACGATGTCGATGCCCGGCATGTCCTCGGCGATCTGCCCGTTGTTCACCAGAAAGCAACGCGCGTCCGGATACCGGTCGCGGACGTACTGCGCGGTCAGCACCGCGGCGGTGATGACCTCGTCGGGCCGCACCGACATGCCCGCCTCGGTGAGCAGTTCGGCGATCTGAACGCGGGTCTTGGTCGTCGTGTTGGTCAGGTACGCACAGGCAATCTGGTTGTCGTTCAACGTCCGGACGGTCTGCGCCGCACCCTCGATCGGCTGCCACGAGGTCACCAGCACGCCATCGATGTCGAACAGCACCCCACCGATAGCCATGGCCCCGACAGTAAACGGCGGATGCGCGAGCGCAAATCGTGGAGCCCCGGTGGATTCGAGTAGTCGCCTACGCTAGTGCGTCGCCATCGGTCGTCGAAAACTATCCCTTACCAGGGCCGATACCGGCCACGGATGTCGAGGTGAGGGGTGGGCGATGCCAGTCGTAGGCGAACGAGCGGTGGTTCTCGGCGCGAGCATGGCAGGCCTGCTGGCCGCCAGGGTACTCGCGGACAGCTACCGGACCGTGACCGTGGTAGAGCGCGACGCGCTGCCCACCGAGCCCACGCCCAGGCGTGGAGTCCCTCAGGGCAGGCTGATCCACGCCCTGCTCGCGCGCGGGGCCCAGGTGCTCGAGGAGTTGTTGCCGGGCATCCTCGATGAACTCGTCGCGGACGGCGCCGTCAAGTGGGACGGCGATTACTCCAGGCTCTGCTTCGCGCCCGGTGGCCATCGACTCGTGCAATCGGGCCGGTGCCCGTCCCCCGACTCGATGCCGTTCTACTTCCAGAGCCGGCCGTTTCTGGATTGGCATGTGCTGCGGCGCATGCGCGAGATTCCCAACGTGAACATCGTGGAGCGCCACGACGTGGTCTCCC
Source organism: Mycobacterium sp. E136 (assembly GCF_001666865.1). Lineage (NCBI taxonomy): Bacteria > Bacillati > Actinomycetota > Actinomycetes > Mycobacteriales > Mycobacteriaceae > Mycobacterium > Mycobacterium sp. E136. Next base: position 38,852 of record NZ_LZJE01000246.1, on the reverse strand, counting down.
TGGCGGCAACCTCCGACCGCCGCCGGGTCACGGGCGTCGACGTGATCGACCGTGACAGCCGCGAGGTGACGATGCTGGACGCCGACCTCGTCGTCGACGCGACCGGGCGTGGCTCCCGCACACCGCTGTTCCTCGAGCAGTTGGGTTATGACCGGCCGCCGGTGGACGAAGTAGTCGTGCAATTGGCTTACGCCTGCCAGCCGGTGCGCATCAAGCCCGGCGCGCTCGCGGAACACTTCATCGCGCTCATGCCGGAGCACGGTAGGCCCCGGATGTTTGCGACCGCGTGCTTCGAGAACGACGCGACGATGTTCGCGATCGGGGCCATGGCCAGCCACCCGGTGCCGGATACGTCCGATGAAATGCGTGATTTCGTAGCCGATTTCGTGCCCCCGAACGTGCTGGCGGCCCTCGCCGACGCCGAACCGCTTGGACCCGTGGTGAATTACCGGGTGCCGTCCAACCGCTGGCGCCGCTACGACAAGTTGCGCCGGCTACCCGACGGGCTCCTGGTGCTCGGCGACGCGGTGTGCAGCTTCAATCCAATCTACGGGCAGGGCATGACCGTTGCGGCCGTTGAGGCCACCGTGCTGCGCGACTGCCTGCAGCGCGGCGACAGAAATCTGGCCCGCCGCTTCTTCCGATCCAGCGTCAAGCCGATCCGCATCGCCTGGCAGACCGCCGTCGGATCGGATCTGGCGTTGCCCGAAGTCGAGGGAACTGTTCCCCTGTCGATACGGCTGAGCAACGCGTACCTGGACCGTGTGTTGACGGCGTGCGAAACGGACGAGGCGGTCACGCTCCGGTTCCTTCGCGTCCTCGGGATGCTGGACCCGCCGACGAAGCTCTTCTCGCCCTCGATCATGCGACGGGTGCTGCGAGGCCGGCAGCCCCACTACCGACGCGACCACTCATTGTCGGCCACCCACGGCGAGGCCTCGGCCGCGATCGACCACGCCAGCTCGGTGGGCACATCTATCACCTGATAGTGCTTGACCCCGGCGGCCGTCGCGGCGATCAGCGTCGCCACCCCGGCCCGGCGCTGCATCCACGTCTGACGCACCGTCCAGCCGATGATGCCCGAGGCCTCGATGCAGTCGCGGCGACGTTGCAGGCTGCCGGTGCGCGCGACCAGCCACCCGTCTCCCACGCGGTGGCCTAGCGACCGTGCGCGGTCGACCGCCAGCAGTGCGCAGCAACCGGTGACGACGGCCCACAGCACCCACACCCATGCCGGCGTCGGCGCCACCAGCAGCACCACCGCGGCGACCGCGGGCACTACCATCGCCCTCGTCCACCGTCTACGAGTCGCGACCGCCCCGTGCGCACGAAGCGGACCGACCACCGCGTCGGGGCGTTCGATCAGATCTGTCAGCACGTCGTCGGCCGTGCGCTTCGGACAGGGCGGCAACAACAACGACGACTCACCCTCTCCCCCGACGCCGGTCATGACCGCATCGAGGCGGGCGCCGCCGAACAGCCGGACCAGCAACGGTTCCCGAAGCGTGCCGCCGCGCAGGCGGCGCATGTCGAAGGTGTGCTCGCGAACGCGCAACAGCCCATACCGCAGGTGCAGCACCTCGAAGTCCCGCCGCAACTCGAGGTTTCCGTAGGTCACCAACGACTGCAGCACCGACAGCACGACGGACGCCACCAGAAGCACCAACACGCCTGCCGCGATGCTGGCCGCAGTTCCGACACTCCTGGCCGTTTCGACCCACGACTGGGCCAGCCGCGAGTCCTGCACGCCGCTTCCGGCGCCCACCTGATACACCACACCTGCAGCGGCGGCGATCATCGCCAGCCCGGTGAAACTCAGCGGGCTGTAGCGCAACCACGCCGGCTTCCACTGGGCCAGCACCCGACCTGGAGTCGACGGCTTGTTCTCCTCGACCGTCAAGGATTCGGCCAGCAGCAGCCCGCGCAACGGGCCGACCTGATCGCTGGGTACCGCGTCGAGCGCGAACGCGGCGTCCCCCGTGGCTTCCTGGCCGGTGCTGACCCGCAGCACCGTCAACCCCAGCAACCGGTGGAGCAGGCGGGCGTCGGTGGAAACCGACCGAATCCTGTTGCGCGGCACCGAGAGCTCCTTGCGCTGCAAGACGCCGGTGCGCAGCTGCACGTCGCTCGGCCCGATGCGATAGGTCGTGGTGAACCAGCGGGCTAGGCCGAACGCCACCGTGATTCCCAGCGCCGCGAAGGCCAGCACCGGATTCCCGGTCGCCGAGCCGAGCACCAGCGTGCCGACGATGACGGGGATCTGGCGGATGACCTCATGCACCGGATGCACCAGCAGCATCCGGGGGCTGAGGCGCTGCCACACCTCGCCGGCCGGTGGATACCCCCAACCGGGCGGCGTCCCGGTCGTCATGTCGCATCCCCGGTGCCGAGCGCGGCGATGTCGGTGAGCCGGGCGACGACCGCGTCGGCGACGTCGGCGTCCAGCGCGATGATGCGCACCGCGCCCGCCGAGGACGCCGTCGTCACGGTGACGTTCGCCAGCCCGAACAACCGGTCCAGCGGACCGCGTTCGGTGTCGACGGTCTGCACACGCGAGATCGGCGCGATGCGGCGCTCCTGCGTCAACCAGCCGGTGCGGGTGTACACCGCGCGCGGGTCGACGTCCCACCGGTGCACCCGGTACCTCCACCACGGGACCACCACGACGAACAGGACGATGCCGAGCAGCGTGCCGAGCGCCGCGAGCGCGTGCACCCACCACGTGCGCGAATCCACCACGAACCAGACCAGCTGCGCGAACGCCAGCATCGACCACGGGATCGCCGCGCCGATCGCCCACACCAGCGGCGCCTTGCGGCTCGGTTTGTTCGCGGGATCGACAAGATCGGTCATCAGTCGTCCAGCCTAGGTAACCGCGAGTCGGTCGGCCGCTGAGTATGTTGATCGACATGGGCAGCAAGTGGACCGCGGCCGACATACCCGACCAGTCCGGGCGGACCGCGATCGTGACCGGAGCGAACAGCGGGCTCGGCTATGACACCGCGGCCGCCTTGGCGGCCAAGGGCGCGCAGGTGGTGCTCGCGGTGCGCAACCTCGACAAGGGCAACGAGGCCGTCGACCGCATCAGGAATTCGACACCCAACGCCGCGGTCAGTCTGACCGAACTCGACCTGTCGTCGCTCGACAGCGTCCGCAGGGCCGCCGACGAACTGCGCGCCGCGCACCCCCGTATCGATCTGCTCATCAACAACGCCGGCGTGATGTACGTGCCGAACCGCGAGACCACCAAAGACGGCTTCGAGATGCAGTTCGGCACCAATCATCTCGGCCATTTCGCGCTGACCGGCCTGCTGCTCGAGAACCTCCTGACGGTCGGCGGGTCGCGCGTCGTGACGGTCAGCAGCGTCGGCCATCGCATCCTGGCCCGAATCCGCTTCGAGGACCCGCATTTCGAGACCGGATACAACCGGGTGCGCGCCTACGGTCAGTCGAAGCTGGCCAACCTCTTGTTCACCTACGAACTACAGCGCCGCCTCGCGGCCAAGGGCTCTTCGACGATCGCTGCGGCCGCGCATCCTGGCCTCTCCGACACCGAATTGATGCGCTATGTGCCGGCTTTCATCCCCGACATCGTGTGGAAGGTCGTCGCCCAACCGGCGGAGAAGGGCGCGCTGCCGACCCTTCGTGCAGCCACCGACCCGGGTGTGCAGGGCGGGCAGTACTACGGGCCTGACGGGATCGGCGAAGTGACGGGGAATCCGAAACTCGTTGCCTCCAGCGCACAATCGCACGACCAAGAGATTCAGCACCGGTTGTGGACCATGTCCGAGGAGCTGACCGGCATCACCTACCCCATCTGATGCGGACCGTCGATGAGCATCAGCGCGTCGTCGCCGCGCTGATCAAAGCCCGCCCACCGGTCAGCATTCCCATCGCGGACGCTCTCGGACTCGTGCTCGCAGAGGACGTCGTCGCGCCGTTGTCGCTGCCGGGCTTCGACAACTCGGCGATGGACGGCTACGCCGTGATGGCCGACGACGTGGCTTCGGCGACGCCGGAGAGCCCGGTCAAACTGCCCGTAGCCGAGGACATCCCGGCCGGGCGCACCGACATCCTGACTCTGAAACCCGGTACGGCGCACCGGATCATGACCGGGGCGATGCTGCCGTCCGGCGCCACGGCGGTGGTGCCTGTCGAGGCGACGAACGCCGCGACCGACACCGTGGAGATCCGCGCGACCGCGAAGACCGGCCAGCACATCCGGCGCGCTGGCGAAGACGTCACGGCCGGAACGGCGGTGCTGCGCGCCGGGCAGACCGTCACACCCGCCGCGCTCGGATTGGCCGCCGCACTCGGGCTCGCCGAACTTTCGGTGATCCCGCGACAACGCGTGCTGGTGATGTCGACCGGCACCGAACTGGTCGCACCGGGCATACCCTTGGCGCCCGGTCAGATCTACGAATCGAACGCGGTCATGCTCGCCGCTGCGCTGCGCGACGCCGGGGCCGGCGTCGCGGCTTCCCCGATGACCGGTGATGACGTCGACTCGTTTCGCGCCGCCCTGGCGACGCACACCGGGGACGCCGACCTGATCGTCACGACGGGCGGGGTGAGCGCGGGCGCCTACGAGGTGGTCAAGGACGCCCTCGCGGAAGCCGTGGAATTCGTCAAGGTGGCCATGCAGCCGGGTATGCCGCAGGGCTGCGGGGTCGTCGACGGAACCCCGGTCGTGACGCTGCCCGGAAACCCGGTCAGCGCGCTGGTGTCCTTCGAGGTGTTTCTGCGTGCTCCGCTGCGCGCAGCGATGGGCCTGCCGAACCCCGGCAGGCCGCGACGCACCGCCGAGCTGACCGAAGACCTCACCTCACCGCGCGGAAAACGCCAGTTCCGCAGGGGTGTGCTCGACGCCGACGCCGGAACCGTGACCAGCTACGGGCCTCCCGCATCGCACCACTTGCGCTGGTTGGCGTCGGCGAACTGCCTGTTGGAGATCGCCGAGGACGTCGACGCGCTGCCGGCCGGGTCACCGGTCCAGGTGTGGGACCTGACCTGAACCGGCCCCGTAGAATCGCTGCACGATGGCCAGACGCCCCGACCTGAAAACCGGCCCCGCGCGGCTCCTGGCGCTGGCCCGGACCACGATTCCCCCGATGCACTCCGCCGGGCTGCCGTTCGTCGGCGCCAGCCTGGCGGTGGCCGCCCTCGGGCACCGCAACCGGTGGGTGCGTGGCACCGCCCTGGCGTCGGCCGCGGCCAATGCGTTGTTCTTCCGCCACCCGCCGCGTGTGCCGCCGACCCGCCCCAACCTCGTCGTCGCTCCCGCCGACGGCCTGATCTGCCTCGTCGAGGAGGCGTCGCCGCCGGCCGAACTCGGTTTGCCCGCAACGCCGTTGCCGCGCATCAGTATCTTCCTGTCGATCTTCGACGCGCACGTGCAGCGTGCCCCGATAGGCGGTGAGGTCGTCGCCGTCGAGCACCGCCCGGGCCTGTTCGGTTCGGCCGAGCTGGAAGCCGCCAGCGAGGACAACGAACGCAACAGCGTGCGCATCCGTACCGCCGACGGCGTCGAGGTGATCGCCGTGCAGATCGCCGGCCTGGTGGCGCGGCGCATCGTGTGCGAGGCGAAGGTCGGCGACAAGCTGGAGATCGGCCGGACCTACGGGTTGATCCGCTACGGCTCGCGCCTCGACACCTACCTGCCCGCGGGGTCGAACATCCTGGTGGCGACGGGCCAGCGGGCGGTGGCGGGCGAGACGGTATTGGCCGAACTGCAGCCCGATGTCGCCGGCCGGGCGGCTCCGCAGCCCGATGTCGCCGGCCGGGCGGCTTCGCGATGATCCGGCCCCGCATCAAACGCTCCGTCGTCAGCCTGCGGATCCTGCCCAGCGCGATGACCGTCGCGGCGATCTGCCTCGGCTTGAGCGCGGTCAAGATGGCCCTGGACAACCGGCCGACCGAATCGATGGCGTTCCTGGCGGTCGCCGCGATCCTTGATGCGCTCGACGGCCGCATCGCGCGCGCCCTCAAGGCGACCTCGCGCATGGGCGAGGAGATCGACTCGCTCGCCGACGCCGTGAACTTCGGTGTCGCACCGGCGTTCATCGTCTACGGCACGCTGCTGTCGCAGTCGCAGATCGGGTGGATCGTCGTGCTGGTCTACGCGGTGTGCATCGTGCTGCGCCTCGCGCGGTTCAACGCGATGCTCGACGTCGACAAACCCGACTACGAGAAGAAGTACTTCGTCGGCATGCCCGCCCCGGCCGGCGCCATCGGCGCCATCGGTCCGCTGGCGGCCAAGATGCAGTTCGGCGACGGCTGGTGGACCTCGGAACCCGCGGTCGTGATCTGGATGATCGGCGTCTCGCTGCTGGTGGTCAGCACGATCCCGATGCGCAAGATCCACACGTTCTCGGTGCCACCCAACATGGTCGCCCCACTACTGGCCCTCGTGGCGATCGGCGTCGCGGCCGCGATCCTCTACGGCTACCTGGTGATCCTGATCATCATCGCCGCCTACGTCGTACACATCCCGTTCGCCATCCGCACCCGCCGCTTCCTCGCCGCGCATCCGGAGGTCTGGGACGACAAACCACGCCAGCAGCGCGCCGCCCGCCGGGCCATCCGCAGGGCCCAGCCTCACCGCCGGTCGGTGATGCGGCTCGGGTTGCGCAGGCCTGGTTCCCGGCATGACTGAGTTGCAGTCCGACCGTCCCGGTCCCCGGCAGCAGCTCACGCTGACCGCACGGCTGAACACCTCGGCACTCGACTCACGCAGGGGCGTGGTCCGCCTGCACCCGGAAGCCATAGCCGCGCTCGGCATTCGCGAGTGGGATGCGGTGTCGCTGACCGGTTCGCGCACCACCGCCGCCGTCGTCGGCGCGGCGCCCGACGGGGTACCGGCGGGCACCGCGCTGCTCGACGACGTCACGCTGTCCAACGCCGGATTGCGTGAGGACACCACCGTTCTCGTCGCCGCGGTGACCGTTTACGGTGCGCGCTCGGTGACGCTGACCGGTTCGAGGCTCGCCAGCCAGTCCATCTCACCCGCCACCCTTCGACAAGCGTTGCTGGGCAAGGTGATGACGGTCGGCGACACGGTGTCGCTGCTGCCGCGGGAATTGGGTCCCGACATCCCGACCTCGCGCGCGACGGCCGCACTCGCCTCGTCGGTGGGTATCACCTGGACCTCTGAACTGTTGACGGTGACCGGCACCGATCCCGCCGGACCCGTGAGCGTGCAACCCAATTCGGCGGTCTGCTGGAGCGACGGGTCGCCCGGCGGATCTGTCGCACCGACCCCCGACACAGCGCCCGGTCAGGTGGTGGTGACCGCGCCGGAGAAATCGCGACCGGCGCTCGGCGTCGACGACCTCAAGGGTTCGCAGGCCGAGGCGCAGCGCCTCACCGAATGGCTCAAGCTCGCACTCGACCAGCCCGAGCTGCTCGAAACCCTGGGTGCCACAGCCAATCTGGGGGTCCTCGTGTCCGGGCCCGCCGGTGTCGGCAAGGCGGCGCTGGTGCGCGCGGTGTGCGCCGACCGGCGACTGGTCGAACTCGACGGGCCGGAAGTCGGCTCGCTGCGGGCCGAGGATCGGCTGGCGAGCGTGGCGTCGGCGGTGGCCACCGTCCGTGACGGCGGCGGGGTGCTGCTGATCACGGACGTCGACGCGCTGCTGCCGTCCACGGCCGAACCGGTGGCCACGTTGATCCTCACCGAACTGCGCAACGCGGTCGGAACGCGGGGTGTGGCGTTCGTCGCCACGTCGCAACAGCCCGACAACGTCGACGCGCGGTTGCGCGCACCCGATCTGTGCGACCGCGAACTCGGGCTCAGCCTGCCCGACGGCGCGATCCGCAGGCAACTGCTCGAGGTACTGCTGCGCGACGTCCCGGCCAAGGAGCTCAAGCTCGACGAGATCGCAGACCGCACACCGGGTTTCGTGGTCGCCGACCTCGCCGCGCTGGTTCGTGAGGCGGCATTGCGGGCCGCGGCGCGGGCCAGCGCCGACGGTGAGCCGCCGGCCCTCATCCAGGACGATCTGCTGGGCGCGACGACCGTGATCCGCCCGCTGTCGCGGTCGGCCACCGAGGAGGTGTCCGTCGGGTCGGTGACGCTCGAGGACGTCGGCGACATGGTCGACACCAAGCAGGCGCTCACCGAGGCGGTGCTGTGGCCGCTGCAGCACCCCGACACCTTCGCGCGCCTCGGCGTCGCCCCGCCCCGCGGGGTACTGCTCTACGGCCCGCCGGGCTGCGGCAAGACGTTCGTGGTTCGGGCGCTGGCCAGTTCGGGACGTTTGTCGGTGCACGCGGTCAAGGGCGCGGAACTGATGGACAAATGGGTCGGCTCGTCGGAGAAGGCCGTGCGCGAACTGTTCCGCCGCGCCCGCGACTCGGCGCCGTCGCTGGTGTTCCTCGACGAGATCGACGCGCTCGCGCCGCGGCGCGGTCAGAGCTTCGACTCCGGGGTCACCGACCGCGTGGTGGCGGCGCTGCTCACCGAACTCGACGGCATCGATCCGCTGCGAGACGTGGTGGTCCTCGGCGCGACGAACCGGCCCGATCTCATCGACCCGGCGCTGCTGCGCCCCGGCCGGCTGGAGAAGCTGGTCTTCGTCGAACCGCCCGACGCCGAAGCCCGTCGCGAGATCCTGCGTACCGCGGGCAAGTCGATACCGCTGGCCTCCGAGGGAGAGCAGGCCGTCGACCTCGACGCGTTGGCAGGTGAGCTCGAGGGTTACAGCGCCGCCGACTGCGTCGCGCTGCTGCGGGAGGCCGCACTAACGGCGATGCGGCGCTCGATCGACGCCGCCGACGTCACCGCTGCCGATGTCGCCGCCGCCCGCGATGCGGTGCGACCGTCGCTGGACGCCGCGCAGGTGGAGTCGCTGCGCGCATTCTCGGCCGCCCGCTGAAATAAATCTTGACAATGACTAGTTCCAGCGGCACACTCGGAATAACTTGCCATTGTCAAGATTGAGGGAGGTCGCCATGCCCGCCATCGCACCCGTCGTCCGCGCCGGAGACCCCGACCGGGAAAAGACCGCGGACGTGCTCGGTCTGGCTTTGACGCAGGGCTACCTCGGAATGCCCGAGTACGAGGCCCGGTTACAGGCCGCGTTCGCCGCGACCACTCGCCCGGAACTGCACGGGCTCACCGCCGACCTGCCCGTCGAGCGCCTACGGCGCAGCGATCCGCGCCGCCGGGAGGCCCGCAGGAGGATGGCCCGCCGCGGTGTGCAGGTGCACCTGGCCGGTTACCTGACCATGGTCGCGATCGTGCTGACGGTGTGGTTGGTCGTCGGCCTGACCGCCGGCGCGTGGTACTTCTGGCCCATCTGGCCGATCCTCGGCGCGGGCATCGGATTGCTCGGCCACGCCCTTCCGGTGCGGTACGCGCTACCGCCCGCTTCCTGCCGGCGCGGTCACGGTTCGATCAGCCCGGCGCGAATCGCGTAGCCGCGAGGCATCGTCGTCACGCTGCTCAGCACCCCGTTGGCGTGGGTGTACGTCTGGCTGGGATACTTCTGAGCTACTTCTGGTCCTCGGAACGGGCAGGTTTGTCGATCGCACCATGAGCACTCGTGTGTCGATTGCCCCTGCCCGCCCGTGGCTGCGCGCCGTGCGAGTGCGCGACGACCTCGACGGCCTCCGCGGTATCGCGATCCTGCTCGTGGTGCTTTACCACGTCTGGTTCGGCCGGGTGTCCGGCGGCGTGGACGTCTTCCTGGTGCTGTCCGGTTTCTTCTTCGGCGGACGGCTGCTGCGCCAGGCCGCGGGGGAGCAGCCCGACGGGTCACTGCCGCGTGCGATCGTCCGGCTGGCCCGCCGCCTGCTTCCCGCCCTCGTAGTAGTGCTGGCAGCCTCGGCGGTGCTCACGGTGTTGGTACAGCCGCAGACGCGATGGGGGGCGTTCGCCGAGGACGGGCTGGCGAGCCTGTTCTATTGGCAGAATTGGCATCTGGCCGCGACGGCGAACGACTATCTGCGAGCCGGGCAGGCCGTGAGCCCCCTGCAACACATCTGGTCGATGTCGGTGCAGGGGCAATTCTTCATCGCGATGCTGGCCGTCGCCGCGCTGCTCGCCTTCCCCAGCAGGTTTCGCGGCTGGGCCCGCAGGCGGCGGTCCGCCCTGATCACGGTGATCGCCCTGGCGACCGTGTTGTCGTTCTGGTACGCGGTCGTCGCACACCACATCGATCAGTCGCACGCGTACTACGACACGTTCGCCCGCGCGTGGGAACCGTTGGCGGGCATGCTCGCCGCGGCGGCGGTCGGCGTGGTGCGGATGCCGGGGTGGCTGCGGGCCGCGACGGGCGCAACGGGGTTGGCTGCGGTGCTCGCGTGCGGATTTTTCGTCGACGGCGGCGCCGCGTTCCCCGGTCCATGGGCGCTTGTCCCCGTCGGCGCGACGGTGCTGCTGATCTTCAGCGGCGCCCAGACCTCGGCCCGTCTCCCGTGGCCGAACCGGCTCATCGCCTCGGTGCCCCTGGCCACGTTGGGGGCCATGGCGTACTCGCTGTACCTGTGGCACTGGCCGCTGTTGATCTTCTGGCTGGCTTACTCCGGCCAGGACGGTGTCGGCGTCCGTGAGGGCACCGTCGTCGTGGTGCTATCCCTGGCGTTGGCGTATCTGACGATGCGATTCATCGAGGAGCCTCTGCGTGAGCGCAGATCTGATGACCTTGCGGCGCACCGGCTTCCGTCACCCGCCCGAGCGCCCAGGGTGCTGGGCGGTGTCATCGCGGTATTGGCGCTCGGGTTGACAGTGGCGTCGGTGGGGTGGCGCCACCATCTCGACTCCATCCGCGACAACGGCAACGAATTGGAGAACCTGTCGGACCGCGACTATCCGGGGGCGCGGGCCCTGCTCGACAACGTGAAGGTGGCGAAGCTACCGATGCGTCCGACGATCCTCGAGGCGTCCGAGGATCTTCCCGCGACCACCGTCGAGGGCTGCATCACCGACTTCGCGAGCACCGATGTGATCCGTTGCGCGTACGGCGATCCCACCGCCGCCAGGACGATAGCGCTGGCGGGCGGCTCGCACGCCGAGCACTGGATCACGGCGCTGGATCTACTGGGGCGCGCGCACGGTTTCCGCGTCGTGACGTATCTCAAGATGGGTTGCCCCCTCACCACCGACGACGACCCGCGCATCGCCGGCTCGCTCGACCCGTACCCGCAGTGCCGAACGTGGGTGCGCGACACCATGAACGCACTCATCACGGACCGCCCCGACTACGTCTTCACCACCACCACCCGGCCGCACACCGACGGTCCCGGTGACCTGGTCCCTAATGGTTACCTCGGCATCTGGGACGAGTTCAGCGCCAACGGCATCGCGATGCTCGGCCTGCGCGACACACCGTGGATGTTCCGCGACGGCTTCCTGTTCGCACCCGTCGATTGCCTTGCCGAGGGTGGCGATCCGGAATCCTGCGGCATCTCCCGCAGCGACGCGCTCTCCGAGCGCAACCCGACGCTCGACTACGCCGGTCGTTATCCCCTGTTGACCGTGCTCGACCTCAGCGACGCGGTGTGTCGGCCCGACTCCTGCCGCGCCGTTGAGGGCAATGTGCTCGTTTACCATGACGCCCACCATCTTTCAGCGACCTACGTGCGTTCGTTGGTCGACGAATTGGGTCGCCAGATATCCGACGCGACGCGGTGGTGGTGACTCAGGCGCCGAGCCAGCGGTGCGCGGCGGCCGTCATCTGGGCCGCAGCGGGGATCCGGTCGCTCGCCCACGCCACGTAGCCGTCCGGACGCACCAGAACCGCGTCGGGAAGCCCGGAATCGGCGCCGACGGCGCGGACGACGCCGGCTATCTCCACGTCCACCGGGGCGGCCGTCATCAGAACGAACTTCTGCTCGCGTAGGAGTTCGTAGATGCGTGTGCCCCCGCAGTCGACGTCCGGCATTCGCCTGCCGACCATCCGATGCTCGCCCTGGGCGTGCGGATAGGCAATGCCGATGCCGCTGAGCCGTTCGGCGATATAGCGTTTCGTGCGGGGGACGCGGGTCAACGCGCCGACGGCCACCCGCTGCGCGAACCGCTGAACCAGCGAACGGCCGAGTACCAGTTCGTTGAATGCGTCGGTGAGCCGAAGCACCGACTCGCCCACAGGATGTCGCTCGCCGCCGTAGCGGTCCAGCAGCCACGGCGGTGCCGAACCCCGCACGGCAGCCGCGAGCTTCCATCCCAGGTTCATCGCATCCCCGATGCCGGTGTTCATGCCCTGACCGCCAAGCGGTGAGTGGACATGCGCGGCGTCTCCGGCCAGAAACACCCGGCCCCTGCGGTAGTGGCTGGCCTGTTTGCGCTCACTGAGAAATCGTGAGCTCCAACGCATCTCGGTCATCCCGTAGTCGTCGTTCGCGATACGGCCGAAAGAACCTCGGATCTCATCGAACGTCACCGGCTCGGAGAGCGGCGCCTGCTCACGCGTGCGGTCCCAGGCGATGGCGCGGAACCAGCCGTCGCCGAACGGAATCATCAGAACCGCACCGCGGCCGTTGAACACACCGGTCAGGGTGTCCCCCGGTGCCCTGGCAAGCTGGACGTCGGCCAGCAGGATGTGCGTCTCGTACTGCTTACCGACGAAGTCGATGCCGACCGCGGTCCGCACGGTGCTGTGGGCGCCGTCGCACCCGACGACGTACTGGGCCCGCACCGACGACCCGTCGGCGCACCGGACCGTCACCCCGTCGTCGTCCTGAGCGAGCCCGGTCACGCCGGCGCCGCGCACGATGGGCACGCCGAGCTCGTCGGCGCGGGACTGCAACACCTGTTCGGTGCCGCTCTGCGGAACGATCAACAGCATCGCGAAGCGACTGTCGAGCGCACCCAGGTTCATGGTCGCTCCGCCGGGCGGCGCGAACTCCCGGACCGGCACACCCCGCGGCAGCAGGTCCTCCGCCAGGCCGCGCGCGTCCAGCAGTTCCAGGGTGCGGGCATGCACCGCGAACGCTCTGGTGATGTTGGGTTTCGAGGTCCGTTCCTCGAGCAACTGCACGGCGACGCCACCGAGCGCGAGCTCACACGCCAGCATCAGCCCCGTCGGGCCGGCGCCGACCACCACGACGTCGGTGGTGCCCACGAGGCGGCATCGTAGCGCCGATCGTCCCCCGTAGAATGAAGATCACCGAAGCCTTACTCGGCTGACACCCCGACCATCAGTTCTCCGGTTGGCGGCCGCGTGCTGACCAACCCAACCGATCGGAGTGCCCTGCTCGCCGTCCTGCTCGCTCACGCGGTCGCCACCGCGCTGGCGCCCCTGCTCGTCCACAGGTGGGGGCGCAACGCCTTCTACCCGCTGGCGCTGGTGCCGCTGGCGTCGCTGGTCTGGGTGATGCTGAACTGGCCATCCGCCGGGCGGGCCGCCACCGTCGACGTGCAGTGGGTGCCCGAGCTGTGGATGAACATCACCCTGCGCTTCGACGCGCTCGCCGCGATCATGAGCGTGCTGGTGCTCGGTATCGGTGCGCTGGTGCTCCTCTACTGCGCCGACTACTTCCGGCATCACGACGGCCGCATCGAGAACCGGCTGCCGAGCTTCGCCGCCGAACTGGTCGCGTTCTCCGGGGCGATGTTCGGACTGGTCACCAGCGACAACATGCTGGTGCTCTATGTGTTCTGGGAGATCACCTCGGTGCTCTCCTTCCTCCTCGTCGGGCACTACGCCGAACGCCTCACCAGCCGACGGGCCGCGACGCAGGCCCTGCTGGTCACCACGTTCGGCGGTCTGGCGATGCTGGTCGGCATCATCGTGCTCGGCAATCTGGCCGGCACCTATCTGCTATCGGAACTGCTCGCCTCCCCGCCGGGCGGGGTGGCCGCGGCCGTCGGGCTGGTGCTCGTTCTGGTCGGCGCCCTGTCGAAGTCGGCGATCGTGCCGCTGCACTTCTGGCTGCCGGGCGCGATGGCCGCGCCCACCCCGGTGAGCGCGTACCTGCACGCCGCGGCGATGGTCAAGGCGGGCGTCTATCTGATCGCGCGGATGAGCCCCGGCTTCGCCGACTCCCCGGTGTGGAAACCGATCGTCGTATCTCTCGGCCTGGTCACCATGCTGCTGGCGGGCTGGCGCGCGGTGCGCGAGTACGACCTGAAGTTGATCCTGGCCTTCGGAACGGTGAGCCAGCTGGGGCTGATCACGGTGATGGTGGGCACCGGCGGTGCCGACATGATGCTCGCCGGGCTCGCGATGCTGGTGGCGCACGCCATGTTCAAGGCGGCGCTGTTCATGGTCGTCGGCATCATCGACCACGCCACCGGAACCCGCGACATCCGCCGGCTGGCCTGGCTCGGCGACAAGGCGCGACCGCTGCTGGTCATCGCCGTCGGCGCGTCGGCCAGCATGGCGGCGCTGCCACCGTTCTTCGGCTTCGTCGCCAAGGAAGCCGACCTCGAGACCGTGCTGCACAGCCCGACGCTCGGTGCTTTCGCGCCGGTGGTGCTGGCGGGCATCGTGCTCGGCTCGGTGTTCACGACCATCTACAGCCTGCGTTTTCTGTTCGGCGCGTTCGCCCGCAAAGGGCATTCGCACCCCAGCACGCGCGTCGCCGAGATGCACCGCCCCGAGCGCACGTTCATGATCGCGCCAGGTGTCCTCGCGGCGGCCGGCCTGGCCTTCGGGATCTGGCCCGTCGGGATCGGCGACGTGCTCGAGGGCTACGCCGACACCGTGCCCGGCGGCAACAACGAGTACCACCTCGCCCTGTGGCACGGCGTCAACCTGCCGCTGCTGTTGTCCGTGCTGGTGATCGCCACGGGCGTCGCCGCCTTCATCGGACGCGAGCGGCTGCGCCGGTTCCGCACGATGCGCGAACCGCTCGGTAACGCCGACCACGTGTACGACGCCGTCGTGCGCAGGCTCGACCTGTGGTCGGTGGAGCTCACCGCGGTCACGCAGCGCGGCTCGATCCCGGCGACACAGTCGGCGATCCTGTCGACGCTGGTGCTGGTGCCGACGATCGTGCTGGCGCTGGGCGCGCGGGACCGCCCGGAGTTCAAGCTGTGGGGCTCCCCGCTTCAGGTGGTGATCGGCCTGATCATCCTGGCCGCCGCACTCGGGGCGCTGGTGATGCGCAACCGCCTCGCGGCGGTGCTGCTCGTCGGCGTGACGGGATACGGCTGTGGTGCGATCTTCGCGCTGCACGGCGCACCCGACCTGGCGCTGACCCAGTTCCTGGTCGAGACGTTGACGCTCGTGGTGTTCGTGCTGGTGCTGCGCACTCTGCCCGCCGAGGCCGACCGGCTCCACATCCGGCGGTACCGGTGGCCGCGAGCCCTGCTGGCGCTTGCCGTCGGTGCGACCGTGACCACCACGGCGGTGTACGCAATGGCCGCACGCACCGGGGTTCCGATCGCCGCGCTGATCCCCGACGCGGCCTACTACCGCGGCCACGGCGCCAACGCCGTCAACGTCCTGCTGGTCGACATCCGCGCCTGGGACACCATGGGCGAGGTCATGGTGCTGCTGGTGGCGGCGACGGGCGTCGCATCAATGGTGTTCCGGCACAGGCGGTTCGGGGCGCCACCGCGGGTGGCCGACGCCGGTCAGCCCGACATCGGACGGCTGCCCGCGATCGTGAACACCAGCCCGGCGGCCGGTGAGATCACCTGGCTGCGAGGCAGCGAGTTGCGCGACCCGCGGCACCGGTCGCTGATCCTGGAGGTCGCGACGCGCGTCATCTTCCCGCTGATCATGGTGCTCTCGGCGTACTTCTTCTTCGCGGGACACAACACCCCGGGTGGCGGGTTCGCCGGCGGATTGACGGCCGGGCTGGCGCTGGTGCTGCGATACCTCGCCGGTGGGCGTTACGAACTCGGCGAAACGCTGCCACTGGACGCGGGCAAGATCCTCGGCGCGGGGCTGACGCTGGCCGCGGGCACCGCGGTCGCGTCGCTTCTGGTGGGCGCGCCCGCACTCTCGTCGGCGCTGATAGAGGTCGACGTGCCGGTGTTGGGCACCGTCAAGTTCGTTACCGCCTTGTTCTTCGACCTCGGCGTGTACCTCATCGTCGTGGGGCTGGTGCTCGACGTGTTGCGCAGCCTCGGCGCCCGCATCGACGTCGAACTCGGCCAGGAACAGGGAACGGAGGTGAGCTCGCGGTGACGACCTCGCTCGTGCCCCTCGTCCTGCTCGGCGGTCTCACCAGTGCCGGGGTGTACCTACTGCTCGAACGCAACCTGACGCGAATGCTGCTAGGGCTGTTGTTGATCGGCAACGCGATCAACTTGCTCATCCTCATCGCCGGCGGCCCGTCCGGTGACCCACCGATCCGGGGGCGCAACAGCGACGGCCGGACAACCACCGCAGATCCGTTGGCGCAGGGCATGATCCTGACCGCGATCGTCATCACGATGGGCATCGCGGCGTTCGTGCTGGCGATGGCCTACCGGACCTACCGATTGACCACCGAAGAGGAAGTGGGCGACGACCCGGAGGACGCGAAGGTCTCCGAGCTGGCCGCCAAGGACACCGCCGCCGTCGAGGAGGACCGCCCTCAACCCGAAGCCGCGCGCGACACCGACGCACCCGACGAGCTGGACGCGTTGCCCGGATACGAGGGGTCGAAGTGATCCGGATACAACGAGCGAAGGCAGGCCGCGCATGACGTTGGCCGCCACCTTGATTCCCCTGCCCGTGCTGCTGCCCACGCTGGGCGCGGCGACGACGTTGATCGCCGGCCGGCGGCCGCGACTGCAGCGGCTCGTGACGCTCGTCGTGTTGTGTGTCGTGGTCGCGGTGTGCGGCGCGCTGCTCTACCTCGCCGACAGGGACGGCACGCTCGTGCTCAACGTCGGCGGCTGGGGACAGTCGGTTCCGGGGATGGGGCCGCTGGGCATCACGCTGGTGGTGGACCGCTTGTCGGCGCTGATGCTCGTCGTCTCGTCGGTCGTGTTGGTGGCGGTGGTGTTCTACGCCATCGGACAGGGTGTCCGCGACGGTGACGAACGCCAACCGGTGTCGATCTTCATGCCCACCTATCTGGTGCTGTCGGCCGGCGTGTGCATGGCGTTCCTCGCGGGCGACCTGTTCAACCTGTTCGTCGGCTTCGAGGTGCTGCTGGCCGCGAGCTTCGTGCTGCTGACCATCGGAGCGAGCAAAGACCGTGTGCGCGCTGGCATCTCCTACGTGATGGTGTCGATGGTCGGGTCGCTCATATTCCTGTTCGGCATCGCCCTGGTGTACGGCGCCACCGGGACACTGAATCTGGCCGAGGTCGCCGTGCGTCTGGACGACGTGTCGGGAGGCGTCCGTTCCGCGATGTTCGCCGTGCTGCTGGTGGCGTTCGGCATCAAGGCCGCGGTCTTCCCGCTCTCGGCCTGGCTGCCCGACTCCTACCCGACCGCACCCGCGCCGGTCACCGCCGTGTTCGCAGGCCTGCTGACCAAGGTCGGCGTGTACTCGATCATCCGGGCGCACTCGCTGCTGTTCCCCAGCGGTGGTCTGGACCCGATTCTGTTGGTGGCGGCGCTGCTGACGATGTTGATCGGCATCTTCGGCGCGATCGCGCAGAGCGACATCAAACGACTGCTGTCGTTCACGCTGGTGAGCCACATCGGATACATGGTGTTCGGCATCGCGCTGTCCAGCCAGCTCGGCATGTCGGGAGCGATTTACTATGTGGCGCACCACATTCTCGTGCAGACGGCGCTGTTCCTGGTCGTCGGGTTGATCGAACGCCAGGCGGGCGCGTCGACGTTGGACCGCCTCGGTGGGCTGGCGGCCGCCAGCCCGTTGCTGGCGTTCGTGTTCGTCGTGCCCGCGCTCAATCTCGGTGGTATACCGCCGTTCTCCGGTTTCATCGGCAAGGTCGCGCTGCTCGAGGCGGGTGCGGAGGACGGTTCGGTGCTGGCCTGGACGCTGGTCGGCGGGGGCGTGGTGACCAGCTTGCTGACGCTGTATGTCGTTGTCCGGGTGTGGACGAAGGCGTTCTGGCGATCGCGTGAAGACGCGCCGGAAGGGCATCTGTCCGCGGCGGTGCCGTCGGCATTGCTCGACGAACCAGAGGACATTCAGTTCGTCGACCGCGACCACGTCGGCCGCATGCCGGCGGGAATGGTCGGGCCGACGGGCGCGCTGATCGCGGCGGGGCTGGCGCTGACGGTGCTCGCCGGACCGATCTTCGGATACAGCGAGAGGGCGTCGCAGGAGGTGCTCGACAGGGTTGAGTACATAACTGCCGTGGTGGGGCAGCGATGAGCGCTTGCGCGAAGAGCAGAAGGCAGCGATGAGCGCTCGCGCGAAGAGCAGAAGGCAGCGATGAGGGCGTCGAGAACCGCACCGATGAGAAGCGTCGCGTTGCGCATCTGGGTCCTGTGCTGGCTGGTGCTGGTCTGGATCTTGTTGTGGGGCACGTTCTCTGCGGCCAATGTGCTTTCGGGCTTGGCCGTCGCGACGCTGATCACCTGGCTGCTGCCGCTGCCTGCCGTGCCGGTCGAGGGCAAGGTGCACGTGCTGTCGCTGATCCGGCTCATCCTCACCGTCGCCTACCGGCTGGTGCTGTCGTCCGTGCAGGTCGCGTGGCTGTCGTTGAAACCCCGCCCACCACTGTCGGCCGTGCTGCGCGCGCAGCTTTCGGTGAAGTCGGATCTCGTGCTGTCGCTGGCGGTCATCATCTTCAACCTGATTCCGGGATCGATCGTGCTCGAGATCGACCAGACCCGCCGCCTGCTCTACATGCATGTCATCGACGTCGGGTCAGACCGCGCGCTGAGCGCGTTCTACCACCAGGTGGCCGTGATCGAACGACTGCTGGTCCGAACGTTCGAACGTCCCGAGGATTGGCGTCCGGCGCACGAGGAGAACGAAGCATGAATACCGTGTGGGTCATCGCCGCGGTGATGATCACCGCCGCCTCGGCGATCACGATGTTCCGGCTCCTGGCCGGCCCGAGCACCTTGGACCGGCTGGTCGCCGTCGACACGCTGATCGCGGTGGCCATGTGCGGGATCGGCATCTGGGGCGCCTACAGCTTGGACAGCACCGTCACCTACGGGATGGCCGCGCTGGCTTTGATCAGCTTCGTCGGGACGGTGAGCGTGGCGCGGTTCCGCGTTCCCGACGTGGACAAGCCGCGGACGATCCGGGGGCGGCGATGACGATGCTGGACATCATCACGGCCGTGCTCGTGCTGGGCGGCTCGACGCTGGCGCTGACCGCGGCGATCGGCATCGTCCGTTTCCCCGACACGCTGACGCGGATGCACGCGGCGTCCAAACCGCAGGTGCTCGGGCTCCTGCTGGTGATCGCGGGCGCCGCGATCCGACTGCGGGGCAACACCGATGTCGGCATGCTCGTGCTCACGGGCTTGTTCACCATCATCACCGCTCCCGTCGTGGCGAACCGGGTTGGTCAGCTCGCGTACCGGGAACAGAACGTCCGAGACGATCTGTTGACCGCGGACGAGATTGATGAGTTCGCCGACCACCCGGGAAGCGGTGCCAATGGCCAGGACTGACGACGACAGCTGGGACATCACCGAAAGCGTCGGCGCGACCGCGCTCGGGGTGGCCTGGTCTCGTGCGCAGGAGCAGAACACTGGCTGCCCGCTCTTCACCGACCCGTACGCCCAGATGTTCATCGACGCCGCTGTCGAGCGTGGTTGGCGACAACCTCCGAACCACATGGTCGAGCGAATCCGAGCGATCGGCGGTTACGCCGCGTCGCGCACCAAATGGTTCGATGAGTTCTTCATCGCCGCCGGCGCCAACGGCATCGACCAGGCGGTGATCCTCGCGGCCGGCCTCGATGCGCGGGCATGGCGGTTGCCCTGGATCGACGGCACCGTCGTCTACGAGATCGACCAGCCCAAGGTGCTGGCGTTCAAGGTCGACACCCTGAGCAAGAACGAAGTCGAGCCGACTGCCCGATACGTTCCCGTGCCGATCGACCTTCGCGACGATTGGCCACGGGCGCTGCGCGATGCCGGGTTCGACCCGAGCGAGCCGACCGCGTGGGCGGCCGAGGGGTTGCTGCCGTATCTGCCGGCGAGCGGGCAGGACCTGTTGTTCGAACGGATCACAGAACTCAGCGCGCGAGGCAGCCGCATAGCCGTCGAGGCGTTCGGCGCGGGGTTCTTCGATCCCGAGTATCTGGCGAGTCGCCAAGAGAAGCTACGCGAGTATCGGCAGCAGGCCGGTGAGGAAGGCGACGAGAACGCCTACGACGTCCAGAACCTGTGGTACGTGGAGGAACGTAGCGAGGTGAGCGAATGGCTCGCCGACCACGGTTGGGATGTCAACGCCGTCACTGCGGCGGATCTGATGGACCGCTACGGCCGGTGCGCCGTGGACGAAGCCGACGACACCACGCCGCGCACGGTGTTCGTCGAAGGAAAGCGGACCTGCTGATCGGCTCGCCGAGTGACTAGTCCCCCGAGGACAACTGGAACTCGACCATCGCCGTGACCGTCTCGACCGCGTCGCTGAGCGCGGCCAGCCGCGCTGCCGCCGTCGGCGCGGCTAGCACGGCGTAACGGTCGGCCTGGCCCATCGGCAGTCGGGAGGTCAACGCGTACAACCACTTACCGGCGTCGCCGCAGGCATCGGCACCGGCGATGAATTCGCGGCCGTTGACCTCGCCGCCGCGCGCCGCTGCGATCCGCTCGAACAACGCGACCATGCGATCCTCGACATCGCGGATCGCGTCCACGTCGACGGGATCACCCGGCTCGTCAGGCCACGGTTCGACCGCGGCGCGCGGATACGGGTCGTCGGGCTGCCATTCGATGACCCGGATGCGTTCGCCCATCGTGCATTTGAGGCGGTAACGGCCATCGCCGAAATCTGCGACCTCGACGATGTGGGCCAGAGCGCCCACATCGCTGCGGACATCCCCGCCGCCCACCTCACGGCCCGCGGTGATCAGCACAACGCCGAACGCCGGATCCTCGGTGGCCAGACAGTCCGAAACCAGTGCGCTGTAACGCGGTTCGAAGATGCGCAGCGGCAGGTCCTCGCCCGGCAGCATCGCCACCTGCAGCGGGAACATCGGGATCGCCGCCATCGCCTACAGATCCAGTTCGGCGACCAGCGCGTCGACGACGGAGCGCAGGTCACCGTCGTGCTCCTCGGCGACGCGGCGCTGTCGCTGATACGACGCGCCGGATCTGTAGATCTTCTCGACCCTGCGGAGTTCGTCGGCGCAGTGCAGCGACGCGGCCACCGGTTCGAGCCGGTTGAGCAGCTCGTCGAGATCCTCGGTCACCAGGCGCTCGTTGCTGTCGGCGTCCTGGATGATGATCGCGTCCAGGCCGTAACGCGCTGCGCGCCACTTGTTCTCCTGCACGTGCCACGGCGGCATGGTCGGCAACGACTCACCCGCGTCGAGCCGCCTGTCGAGGTCGACGACTAGGCAGTGCGTCAACGCCACCAACGCACTCAGCTCGCGCAGATTGGACACCCCGTCGAAGACCCGTACCTCCACGGTGCCGATATGCGGCGAAGGCCGGATATCCCAACGGATCTCGTTCATGTGGTCGATGATGCCGGTCTTCTTCTGGTCGTACACGAATCGTTCCCACTGCGCCCACGTCTGGAAGTGGAACGGCAAGCCCGCCGTCGGCAACTGCTGGAACATCATTGCCCGGTTGGACGCGTAGCCGGTGTCCTGACCATCCCAGAAGGGGGAGGACGCCGACAGGGCCAGCAGATGCGGATAGTGGTTGAGCAGCGAGGTGTTGATCGCCATCACCTTGTGCGCGGACCGGACTCCGACATGGACGTGCACGCCCCAGATCAGCATCTGCCTGCCCCACCACTGGGTGCGCTTGATCAGCTCCGCGTAGCGCGGGGCGTCGGTCAGGCTGCCCGGCGACCACTTCGCGAACGGGTGGGTGCCCGCGCAGAAAAGCTCCATGCCGCGGGACCGGACGATCTCGCGCGCCGCCCCGAGCGTCGAGCGCAGGTCCTCCATGGCCTCGGGCACCGAATCACAGATGCCCGTGACGATCTCGACGGTGTTGCGCAGCAGCTCTTTGTGCACGCGAGGGTTGTTCTCGCCGAGCTCCTCGATGACCGCGGTGGCCTCGTTGCTCAGATCCCGCGTCGTCGCGTCGACAAGAGCGAACTCCCACTCGACCCCGACCGTGGGTCGCGGCGAGCCGACGAAGTCGATGTGGCTGTTAGCCGGTACGGATAACACCGCATGCCACCCGCGATCCGGCGTCACCGGTCGCCAGAGTGGTCGCATCCGGCGGCGGGTCACCGTTGACCTGCTGGTAGCGCTCCGGCGGGATGTTGGCGAAGTTGTCCGCCTTCTCGTGGATGATGATCGCGGTTCCCGCGCCCGAGGTCAGCTCCTCGGCGGTGAACGCGTCGGTGGTCGTCACCACCTTCGCCGAACCGTCCTCGCGGACCTGGAGCGACGACAGGTCGCCGCTGGCCGGGTGGCCGCTGTGGCCGGGCACCTGGAAGTGCCCACCCGCGGAGTTGAAGTTCCCCGGCGCACCGCCGGTCGGCGCGACCGAGTTGGCCTCACACTTGCCGACCTGATGGATGTGCATGCCGTGGAAGCCGGGAGTCAGCTTGCCCGATGCCGTGGTCTCGACGGTGATCGTCGCGTAGCCGCCGCTGAACTGGATGTCGGCCTTGGCCACCGGAGTACCGTCGGCCAGTTTCAGTTCGGCGCTGAGGGTCTCACCGGACCCCTGACCCTCGCCCTGGCCTTGATTCTGACCCTGGCCCTGTCCGCCACCATGGCCGCCGCCGCCCTCACCCGGCGGAGCCGACGGAGGCGGCGACCCCGTCCACACGGGCGGCGGGGTGCCCTGAACGTTGCTGGGCTCCTCCGGTGACGAGCAGGCGCTCAAGGCCAAAGCGGGAATTGCGAACAAGGCAGCGGCGGCGACGGTCTTGAACATGTGCAAGAGCCTAACCGGTGACCACCACGATGACGCCCGGCGGTTGTTCGGCGAGTGCGGGCAACCGCGGTTCGACGGGCGCCTCGAGTAGACGCCCCACCTCTTCTGCGGCCTTCTGCTCGCCGGGCGCGTCGCTGAAGTACACGGTGGTGGCCGTGACCTCCGGCAGTTCGAGGTTGCCGGTCTCGGTGACGTTCCAGCCGGCCTCGCGCAGCCGTCCGGCGGTGCCCTCCGCCGCGCCCTGCACCGTGGAGATGTTGAACACCCGAACCTCGGCCTCGGCGGGTTTGGGCCTGGCCGAGGTGGTCGGCGTGGTGGTCGTGGCCGTCGTGGCCAGCGGTGGCGCGTCGTCGTCGTCGCTGTCGCCACCCATCGCCTGGAACGCGACCAACAGGAACACGACGCCGAGGAAGAGCAACACCATCACCATGGCGCGCAGCGGCAGCCCCGACGAATCTCGCTGGTTCATTGCGCCCACCTTATCGAGCGGGCCACGCGGCCCGGGTAACTCAGGTGACGTCGAAGCCGAGGCGACGTGCCGCCCGCGCCTTCTGCCTGCTGGCCCGCAGTCGCCGCAGCCGTTTGACCAGCATCGGATCGGCGGCGAGCGCCTCCGGCCGGTCCACGAGCGCATTGAGGACCTGGTAGTAGCGGGTGGCCGACATGGAGAACAACTCTTTGATGGCGTCTTCCTTGGAGCCGGCGTACTTCCACCACTGCCGCTCGAACGCGAGAATGTCGTGCTCGCGCCGGGTCAGCCCGTCGGAGAGTTCAGAGTTGTCTCCGGATTGTTCAGTCCGCGCGATCGCGCCGTCCATCTGGCTCTTGGACCCTTCCGACAACTTGAATGACATCGCTGTGGTTCGGCGCTCATTCAACCACGTGATGGGCCGATGAGCGCTTCGACATGCCCGCGAGTCGGCCAGCAAGCATTGCCGACCTAAGATTTTGCGCATGGCAGTCGTTCCGATCCGCATCGTAGGAGATCCCGTCCTGCACACGGCCACCGAGCCGGTGCCGGTCGGAGAGGACGGTTCACTGCCCCCCGATCTCGCGGATTTGATCGCCGACCTGTTCGACACTATGGACGCGGCGAACGGGGTTGGCTTGGCCGCGAATCAAATCGGGGTGTCCAAGCGGGTGTTCGTCTACGACTGCGCCGAGGTGCGCGGTCGTCTGACCCGCCGCCGCGGCGTGGTCGTCAACCCGGTGCTCGAAACCTCCGAGGTTCCCGAGACCATGCCGGATCCGGACGATGACGACGAGGGTTGCCTGTCGGTGCCCGGGGAGTCTTTTCCGACGGGGCGGGCCGACTGGGCTCGGGTGACGGGTCTGGACGCCGAAGGCAATCCGATCACCCTCGAGGGCACCGACCTGTTCGCCCGGATGCTGCAGCATGAGACCGGCCACCTCGACGGCTTCCTCTATCTGGACCGCTTGGTCGGCAGGCATGCGCGCAGCGCCAAGCGCGCGGTGAAATCGCACGGCTGGGGTGTGCCGGGGTTGTCGTGGATGCCCGGTAAGGATCCCGATCCGTTCGGTCACTGACCGTGGCCGGGCTGCCCGCGGTCGGAACGCGGGTGATGGTGCGTTACCGGCGGCCGGCCGGTTCGTCACCGCCGCTGACCGACGTGATCGGACACGTCGTCGATGTCGGTGCGACACTTGGCATCCGGACGAAGACGGGCACCGTGGTGCAGGTCGCGGTTGACGACGTCGTGGCCGTCAAGACGCTCACTGCTGCGCCGGTGCGCACCGCCGACATCCGCAACACCGAACACGCGGCGGCCATGGCGTGGCCCGGGGTCGAACAGAAGTGGCTCGACGGCTGGTTGTTACGCGCCGCCGACGGTCATACTCACCGCGCCAACTCCGCTGTGCCCCTTGGCTTCGACGCCGACGCGACGGCCATGGCGGCGATCGTCGACTGGTACGGCGAACGGGGGCTGACGCCTTGGCTTTCGGTGCCCGATCGACTGTTCGGCGCGGCTCCGGTTCGGCCCCACCTCGAAACCGAGGTCATGACAAGCGATTTGCCTCATACAGTGCTCGACGAGCGGGTGCGCCTCATCCCGACCCCCGACGCGCAGTGGTTGGGCCTGTATCGACGCGACGTGCCGGTCGAGGTCCTGACCGCCGTCGTCGACGGCGAGGTCGCGTTCGCGTCGATTCCCGGCGCGGCGGTGGGCAGGGCCGCAGTGACGACGGCGCCGGACGGCCGGCGTTGGGTCGGGTTGTCGGCGGTGCGCGTCGACGAACAGTCCCGCGGCCAGGGACTGGCGCGTGCCCTGTGCGCGACGCTCCTGCACTGGGGCGCCGAACGCGGAGCCACCCGCGGCTACGTACAGGTGCTCGTCGACAACGCGGTGGCCCTCGGCCTCTACCGGTCGATGGGTTTCACCACGCAGCACCGCAGCCGCTATGTCGACGCTCGTAGCCTGTAGGCCATGCGGATCGCCACCTGGAACGTCAACTCGATTCGGGCCCGCGTCGAGCGGGTCACCGACTGGCTCGGGCGCGCCGATGTCGACGTGCTGGCGATGCAGGAGACCAAGTGCAACGACGAGCAGTTCCCGGTCATGCCGTTCCTCGCGGCCGGCTACGAGGTCACCCACTGCGGGTTCAACCAGTGGAACGGCGTGGCGATCGCGTCCCGCGTCGGCATCGACGACGTGCAGGTCGGGTTCGACGACCAACCCAGCTGGAGCGACAAACCCGAGGTGGAGGCGGCCGCGGAGGCCCGGGCTATCGGCGCCACGTGCAACGGCGTTCGGGTGTGGAGCCTCTACGTGCCGAACGGCCGATTCGTCGGCTCGCCGCATTACGAATACAAGCTGGAATGGCTTGACGCGCTCCGCGATACGGCACAGAAGTGGTTGTCCGACGATCCGGCGGCCCAGATCGCGCTGGTTGGCGACTGGAACATCGCGCCCACCGACGATGACGTGTGGAGTGTGGAGTTCTACCGCAACAGCACCCACGTCACCGAACCCGAGCGCGCTGGCTTCAACGCGGTGGTAGAAACGGGCTTCGCGGATGTGGTTCGGCCGTTCACCCCTGGACCGGCGGTCTTCACGTACTGGGACTACACGCAGCTGCGGTTCCCGAAGAACCGCGGTATGCGCATCGATTTCATACTCGGCTCACCCGCACTCGCCGAGCGCGTCACCCACGCCGAGATCGTCCGCGACGAACGCAAGAGCGGCAAGGACCGCGTCGGGGCGCCGAGCGATCACGCCCCGGTCTTGATCGAACTGGCCTGACCCGAGGCGGCGTCCTCGTTCGATTGATCGCCGTAGTTCCCGGGGTTGAAGATCGACGCCACCGCGCCGATGAGCATCATCACCGCCGCCGCGACGAACACCACGACCAGCCCGCTGTGGAACGGTCCGGTGATCAGGTGCGGGAAGAACGTCTGGCCCGTCAGGGTTTCGGCATCCACACCGGGCTGCTGAAGGGTGTGGTAGGGCTCGAGGAGTTCGGCCATCGGGTTGTAGCCGAGGAAGGCCGCGAACAGGCTGCCGACCGGAGGCAGGTTGGCCACGTCGTGCGCCACAGGTGCGGAGACGCCCTGCTCCTGCAGGCCCGCATTGAGCGCCTCGGGCAGCGTGTTGGCCAGGCCGACGATCATCAGCGAGAAGAAGATGCCGATCGACAGCGCCGAGCCGGCGTTGAAGAACGTCGACCGCACGCCCGACGCGGCGCCGCGTTCGGCGGCGGGCACGCTCGACATGATCGCCGCGGTGTTCGGGGCGGTGAAGATGCCGCCGCCCAAGCCGTTGAAGAACACCAGGACAGCGAAAACCCAGTAGTCGAAATTCACCGGGATCATCACCAGGGCAACGAAACACACGGCCATCAGCAGCATTCCGCCGACGGTGAACCACCGGGCGCCGAATCGATCGGCAAGCGAGCCGGCGAGTGGCGCCGCGATCAGGAAGCCGAACGTCGCGGGCAGAAGATAGATGCCCGCCCACAGCGGCGTCGATTCGAAGTCGTAGCCGTGCAACGGAAGCCAGATGCCCTGCAACCAGATGATCAACATGAACTGCAGGCCGCCGCGGCCGACCGACGACATCAGTCCGGCGAGATTGCCCATCCCGAACGAGGTGGATCGAAACAGCCGGATGTTGACCATCGGCTGCGGCACCCGCAGTTCGATGAGGCAGAACGCGACCAGCAGCGCGAACCCGCCGATGATCGATCCGAGCACCCACGGATTCGTCCAACCCGTCGACGAATTGCCGTAGGGCTGAATGCCGTAGGTGATGCCGACCAGCAGCGCGGTCAGGCCGATGCCGAACGTCAGGGTGCCGGCCCAGTCGAGCCGCCCCGGCGTCCGCACACCGAGTTCGCGCAGCGACCGGTAACTCCACACGGTGCCGAGCAGCCCGATGGGCACGCCGACCCAGAAGATCGCCTGCCAATGGATCTCGGCGAGCACTCCGCCGATCAGCAAGCCGAGGAACGATCCGGCCACCGCGGCCGTCATGTTCACCCCCAGCGCCATGCCCCGTTGGTTGGCGGGGAACGCATCGGTGAGGATGGCGCCCGACGACGCCATCAGCATCGCACCGCCCACACCCTGGACCACACGCCAGGCGATCAGCCACATCGCCCCGGCACCGAGTTGGAACGGGTCGAAGGACAACGCGATCGCCGCGACGGTGAAGACGGCGAAGCCGAGGTTGTAGATCCGGACCCTGCCGAAGACGTCGCCGAGGCGTCCGAAGAACACCACCAGCACTGCGGTGACGACGAGGTACCCCATCAGCATCCACAGCAGGTAGCCGACATTGGCAGGCGCCAGCGGGTTCAAGCCGATGCCGCGGAAGATCGCCGGCAGCGAGATCAGCACGATCGAGGCGTTGATCGCGGCGAGCAGCATGCCCAGCGTCGTGTTGGACAAGGCGATCCACTTGTATCGCGGGTGATCGTGATCCATCAGCATCCGACGACGCGTCGTTTCGGTGAGCGCCGCCTCGGCGTCGGGCGCCATCGCAGGCTTGGTGGTCTCAGGGGTCATCGTTGTCGCTGTCTACTTCGCTCCAGGGTCGATGGGCGCCGCCACGGCGGAAAACACATATATTAGCTATACAAATTACTCCCCCACAAATCCGCGCAGTTTCGTACTCCCTTCGACGACGCGGCTGCGCTAGCGTGGCAGGCGTCCGCACACGGGAGCGCACACCAGCGCGCTGAGAGGACGGGTGGGCCCGTCGACCGTACGAACCTGACCGGGTAATGCCGGCGTAGGGAGATTGATCAAATGACGCACGTCGCGAATGGTTCTGTCACCGTGACCACCGGCCCCATCGAGGGCAGCACGAAGATTTACCGCGAACTCGACGGGGTCTCCGGCGCGAAGGTGCCGTTCCGCCGGGTGCACCTGTCCAACGGCGAACACCTCGACCTGTACGACACCTCCGGTCCGTACACCGACCCGACGGCGGACCTCGATCTGCAGGCGGGCCTGCCGGCCCGGCCCGGCGTCGTGCGCGACCGCGGCACCCAGCTGCAGCGGGCCCGCGCCGGCGAGATCACCGCCGAGATGGCCTTCATCGCGGCCCGCGAAGGCGTCCCCGCCGAGTTGGTCCGCGACGAGGTCGCCGCGGGCCGGGCCGTCATACCCGCCAATCACAACCACCCCGAGACCGAGCCGATGATCATCGGCAAGGCCTTCGCGGTGAAAGTCAATGCCAACATCGGCAATTCGGCAGTGACCAGTTCGATCGCCGAAGAGGTCGAGAAGATGGTGTGGGCCACCCGGTGGGGCGCCGACACGATCATGGACCTGTCCACCGGCCGCGACATCCACACCACGCGCGAGTGGATCCTGCGCAACTCCCCGGTGCCCGTGGGCACCGTGCCGATCTACCAGGCGCTGGAGAAGGTCAACGGTGATCCCGCCGCGCTCACGTGGGAGTTGTACCGCGACACCGTGATCGAACAGTGCGAGCAGGGCGTGGACTACATGACCGTGCACGCGGGTGTGCTGCTGCGCTACGTCCCGCTCACGGCCAAGCGCGTCACCGGCATCGTCAGCCGCGGTGGTTCCATCATGGCCGCCTGGTGCCTGGCGCACCACACCGAATCGTTCCTCTACACCCACTTCGACGAACTGTGCGAGATCCTGCAGCGCTACGACGTGACGTTCTCACTCGGTGACGGGCTGCGGCCCGGCTCGATCGCCGACGCCAACGACGCGGCTCAGTTCGCCGAGCTGCGCACCCTCGGCGAGCTCACCAAGATCGCGAAATCGCATGGCGTGCAGGTGATGATCGAAGGTCCCGGCCATGTGCCGATGCACAAGATCGTGGAGAACGTGCGGCTCGAGGAGGAGTGGTGCGAGGAGGCGCCGTTCTACACCCTGGGCCCGTTGGCGACCGACATCGCCCCCGCCTACGACCACATCACAAGCGCCATCGGCGCGGCGATCATCGCCCAGGCGGGCACCGCGATGCTGTGCTACGTCACGCCGAAGGAACACCTGGGCCTGCCCGACCGCAAGGACGTCAAGGACGGGGTCATCGCCTACAAGATCGCCGCGCACGCCGCGGATCTCGCGAAGGGCCACCCGCACGCCCAGGAGCGCGACGACGCGTTGTCCCGCGCGCGCTTCGAGTTCCGCTGGAAGGACCAGTTCGCGTTGTCGCTCGATCCCGACACCGCGCGCGAGTACCACGACGAGACGCTGCCCGCCGAACCGGCGAAGACCGCGCACTTCTGCTCGATGTGCGGGCCCAAGTTCTGTTCCATGCGGATCACCCAGGACGTTCGCGACTACGCCGCCGCGCACGGCCTGGACAGCGAGGAGGCGATCGAAGCCGCCATGCAGATGGGAATGGACGAGAAGTCACGCGAATTCGCCGAACACGGCAATCGCGTATACCTACCGCTGGCATGAGCTATCTGCCGTTGCCCGAGCCGGGCGTCACACCGGTGCGGGTGCTGACCATCGCCGGGTCCGACTCCGGCGGAGGTGCCGGCATCCAGGCCGACATGCGCACGTTCGCGCTGCTCGGAGTGCACAGCCTGGTCGCCGTCACCGCTGTCACTATTCAGAACTCGCTCGGCGTCAAGGGTTTTCACGAGATCCCGCTCGACGTCATCGCCGGGCAGATCGAAGCGGTGGCTTCCGACATCGGTGTCCAGGCGGCCAAGACGGGAATGCTTGCGTCGTCCGACATCATCGCCACCGTCGCCGACGCCTGGCGAGCGCACGGCCTGGCGGGTTCGGTGCCGTTGGTCCTCGACCCGGTGTGCGCCTCCATGCACGGCGATCCCCTTCTGCATCCCAGTGCGCTGGATTCGCTACGGACACAACTGTTCCCGTTGGCCACCCTGGTCACGCCGAACCTCGACGAGGTGCGCCTGCTCGTCGATATAGAGGTCGTCGACGACGCGACACAACGGGAGGCCGCCCGCGCGCTGCACGCCCTCGGACCGCAGTGGGCGCTGGTCAAAGGCGGGCACCTGCGCGCCTCGGCACAGAGCCCCGATCTGTTGTTCGACGGCACCGAGTTCCACGAGTTCGACGCCACGCGCATCGACACCGGACACGACCACGGCGCCGGGGACACGCTCGCCGCGGCGATCGCCAGCGCACTGGCGCACGGCTACTCCGTACCCGAGGCCGTCGCGTTCGGCAAACGCTGGGTGACCGAATGTCTGCGCGCCGCTTATCCGTTGGGACACGGGCACGGCCCGGTATCGGCGTTGTTCAGGTTGGCCGAGTGAACCTAGAGGCCATCGCGGGTTTCGCACACGAGCCCGTGGGTGACCCCGCCGGTGCCGTCGTGCTCACCCACGGCGCAGGTGGAAGCAACCAGGCACCGCTGCTCATCAGGCTGTGCGACGAGTGGGCGGCGCGTGGTTGGCTCGCGGTGCGCTACAACCTGCCGTACCGGCGCCGCCGCCCCAAGGGTCCGCCGTCCGGATCCGCCAAAACCGATCAGGCCGGAGTGGTCGAGGCCGTCGAACTGGCCCGCACCCTCGTCGACGGTCCGGTCATCGCGGGCGGGCACTCCTACGGTGGCCGGATGACCTCGATGGCGGTCGCGGACGGGGCCGCGGACATCGCCGTGCTGACGCTGTTCTCCTATCCGCTGCACCCGCCCGGTAAGCCCGAACGTGCCCGCACCGAACATCTTCCGCGCATCGCGGTACCGACGGTGTTCACCCACGGCACCGCCGACCCGTTCGGCTCGATCGACGAATTGCGGCCCGCGGCAGCGCTGATCGGCGCGCGCAGCGAGGTCGTCGAGATCACCGGTGCCCGGCACGATCTGGGCTCCAAGTCGCTCGATGTGCCCGCGCTGGCGGTCAATGCGGCATTACGGTTACTGGGTGCGTCCTAGCCACTGGGTGATCGTCGCGGTCGTCGTTGTCGGCGTCGTCGCGCTCGCGACGATCGGCTGGTTCTACATCGTCGCGCCCCGGCTGACGACTCCGGTGCGGGCCGACCTCTTGGCCCTCGGTGACTGTGTGCGGACGTCCGAAAACGATGTCCTGCCGCACGAAGTCAAACGGGTGACGTGCGACGGGCCGCATTACGGGGAAGTCTTCGCGATCGTGCGCGCACCCGACACCCGCGAGTATCCCGGCGAGGACGCGCTGAGGCGGCTCGGCGACCAGTGCAGCGGAAAGCTGTTCGACTACGCGCCGAACATCCCCGAGGGCCCCACCTTTCGGCTCGCACTCGGCGTCCCGAGCGCGCAGGCCTGGTCGGAAGGGTCGCGCTCGGTGGTCTGCGTCGCGATGGCCAAGAACGAGCGCTGGGGATCGATCCGCAGCTAGATGGCGATCGCCGCGTTACGGTTGCTCGCGTGACCACGCCGCCGGGCCCTCCCCCGCCGTACGGACCGCCGCCTTACGGGGGCCAACCGCCCGATCCGTACGCGCCGCCCGCGTCCGCGTATCCGCCGCCACCGCCGCCCCCGGCGGGTTACCCGCCACCGCCGCCGCCTCCGTACTCGCAGCAGCCGTCCTATTACGCGCCGCCCCAACAGGGGTCCCCGAATTGGTGGGCCGTCATCTCGCTGATCTTCGGTCTGCTCGGTGGCGTACTGATCAGCGTCGTCTGCGGCGTCGTGGGCCTGAGGAAGGCCAGGGCGGGCCAGGGCGGTCGCGGCATGGCGATCGCGGGCCTGGTGCTGTCGGCGCTGTGGGTGGTCGCGCTGGTCGTCGGGCTGCTGATCTACTTCCTTGTCGGCAACGGGACCGTGACCGCGACCGACGTGAAGGAGGGCGACTGCCTGGCCGAGATCCCGTCGAACACCCGGGTGCTGACCGTGAAGACGGTCGGATGTGATCAGGCCCACGCCGGCGAGGTCTTCGCGGTGCTCCAGATGCCCGACGGCGACTTCCCCGGCCAAGCGGCGATCGACGCCTACGCCGAGAAATGCAGCCCCGAACTGGCCGCCTACTCGCCGGACGCGATGACGGACACGTCCGTACAGCTGTATGTGCTCTATCCCACTGCCGAGACGTGGGAGCAGGGCGACCGCGCCGTGACCTGCATCGCGACCCTCGACCCGCCGCGATCCGGAACGATCAAGGGCTGAGGTCGCTTCGGCACGCCGACGGGCCGTATCCGCTGCCTGAGGTACCGTTTCGACATGACTTCGGAGCAGTTCGACGCCCTCATCGTGGGTGCGGGTTTCGGGGGGATCGGCGCGGCCATCCAGCTCAAACGGATGGGTTACGAGAACTTCGTCATCCTCGACCGCGAGGACGACCTCGGCGGAACCTGGCACGTCAACCACTACCCCGGCCTGGCCGTCGACGTCCCCACCACCACCTACTCCTACTTCTTCGAGCCGAACCCGAACTGGTCGCGGCTGTTCTCCACGGGCACCGAGATCAAGCAGTACGCCAGCGACGTCGCCGACAAGTACGACGTGCGCAGGCACATCCGGTTCAACACGTCGGTGGAGAGCGCCCGCTGGGACGAGGAGGCCGACGTCTGGCGGGTCACCCTGGCCGACGGTGCCACGCTGAGCACCCGATACCTGATCACCGCGACCGGTTTCCTGTCCCAACCGCACATGCCCGACATTCCGGGCATCACGAGCTTCGCCGGCAAGATCATCCACACCACCGACTGGGACGACGCCTACGATCCACGCGGCCAACGCGTCGCGATCATCGGCACCGGAGCCACCGCGGTGCAGTTGATCCCTGAACTGGCGAAGACCGCCGCCGACCTGACCGTGTATCAGCGCACGCCGATCTGGGTGGTGCCGAAGCTGGACTTCAAGTTCTCCGCGCGCACCAAACGACTGTTCGCGCGTTTCCCGGTGACGCAGCGAGCCATCCGCACCATCACCGATGCGCTCTACGAATTCTTCATCTACGTGGGCCTGC
Source organism: Mycobacterium sp. E136 (assembly GCF_001666865.1). Classification (NCBI taxonomy): domain Bacteria; kingdom Bacillati; phylum Actinomycetota; class Actinomycetes; order Mycobacteriales; family Mycobacteriaceae; genus Mycobacterium; species Mycobacterium sp. E136. Next base: position 5,648 of record NZ_LZJE01000246.1, on the reverse strand, counting down.
ACCACAGCAAGACCCTGTTCCGCCGGCTCAACATCGGCGCGTCCGATCTGGCGAAGATGCACCGGTTCTTCTCAATTCGCGATCCCAAGCTCCGCGAACAGCTCACACCCGACTACGACTTCGGCTGCAAGCGACCCACCTTCTCCAACAGCTACTACCGCGTCTTCACCAAACCCCATGTGCACCTGCAGAGTTCGGGTATCGCACGGGTCGAGCCCGACGGGATCGTCAACAACGACGGCACCAAGACCCAGATCGACACCCTGGTGCTCGCGACCGGCTTCGACCTCTGGGAAGCGAACTTCCCGGCGATCGAGATCATCGGCCGGGACGGCCGCAACCTCGGAAAGTGGTGGCGCGAGACCCGTTTCCAGGCATATCAGGGCATCACCGTGCCACACTTCCCGAACTACCTGAGCCTGGCCAGCCCCTACGCGTTCCTTGGGTTGAACTTCTTCAACACGATGGAATACCAGATGCGCCACATGGATCGACTGTTCGGTGAGCTGAAGCGCCGAGGCGCAACGACGTTCGAAATCACCGAGGAAGCCAACGCCCGCTACCTGGACCGGATGACCGAACTGATCGGCGATTCGGTGTTCGCCGTCGGCAACTGCGCCACATCGCGGTCGTACTATTTCAACCCGAGTGGCGAGGCAACCCTGCTGCGCCCGATGTCCACGCGCAACGCGATCAAGGAAGCCTCGCAGTACCCATTGAGCGACTACCGAATTGCGTGATCAGAAAGGAACATCAGTGTCATCTGAAGAGTCGGGCAGCGGTTCGCGCGTCGCCACGCTGGCAGGTCTGGGCCTCGCCGGCGTCGGGTTGTCGCATTTCGTCAAGCCGGAACTGTTCGAATCGATGACGGTGCAGGCGTTCCCGCACAACACGCGCCAGTTCATCTACGTCAACGGCGGTATCGAGACCGCGATCGGCCTCGGCTTGGCCGCGCGCAAGACCCGTAAGCTGGCGCTGCTCGGGACCGTCGGCTACCTCGCCTACTTGGCGGGCAACGTAGCGCGCAACCGGTAGCGCCCCAGCAGCGTCATATCGAGCAGCCGCTGCAACACCGCACGGTTCTGCGGCGAGTTGGTGTACCGCATCAGCCGGCCCAGGTCGATCACCAGCGACATGGCCGCATGGACGGCGAACCGGGCCTGCCCCGGCGTCCACTCCGGCCGCACGGCGACCACCAACTCGACCCACGATTCGACGTTGGCGCGCTGCATGTTTCGCAGGATCTTCTGATCGGTGGGCGACATGTTGAGCCGCTCGGTGTAGTAGACGTACTCCAACTCTGGCTGCGCGAACGACCTGGCCACGTAGGCGTCGATGACGGTGCCGAGCGCGTCCTCGGGGTCTGCGATCGCACCGGTGATCGCCGTGAGCTCCTCGGAGAGCCGGTCCGCCGCCCTGCGGAAGGCCGCGGCGAGGATGTCGCTCTTGCCGGCGAAGTAGCGGTAGATCCCCGACGCGGGCATGCCGACGGCCGCGGCGATGTCCTCCATGCCCGTGTCGCGGTACCCCCTGCTGTTGAACAGGCGCATCGACTCGTTGAGTAGCGCTTCATACTTCGATGGCTCGACACCGGTGGACACCGGCGCGACCGGCTCGTCGGCGACGTCGTCACCCTCCGGCAGCTCCGTGGCCGTCAGGGAGACCGCGAGATCGGAGATCAGCGACCGCACCTGGGCGGCGGGCAGCTTGGCCCGATGGTCGACGATGCTGCCGACGACCGACAGCACCGCGATGGACAGCATCCACCCCTGCCGCGAGGTCAGGCCCGGGCGCATGGCGCGGATCGGACGCTGGATGCGGTGGTTGACGGTGCGCATCTGCGCGATCAACGATGCTTGATCGTCGCCGCGCAGATAGCGGCCCTCCCAGCGGTACAGGCCACCCGACTCCCGGTTCGCCAGTGCCGTCTCGACGAGCGCGTCGGCAAGCCGCCGCAGTTGCACCTGCGGGTCGTCGAGGTCGGCGTCGTCGGCGAAGGCGGTGGCGTCCACCAACTGCTGGCCCAGGTTCAGCACAGCGTCGCGGAACAGGTCGTACTTGCTGGCGTAGTGCCGGTACAGCGCGGCCGCCGAAATCCCGACCCGCGAGGCGATCGATTCCATGCTGACGCCGTAGAACCCCAGCGTGCTGAATGCCTCGGCCGATGCCCGGGCGATCTGGGCCTTGCGGTCCTTCGGCCGGCGCCGGACCGCGTCACCGCTCGCCGGCCGAGTGCGCGACATGGCAGACACGATATCGGACCGAGTGCTCCCACACCGGTCGAGTTCACCGGTCGACGTCGGCGCGAACTTGCCAGACTACGCAGAATGACGATTAACATAATGGGATGTTCGGCGCGCTCCGCAAGCTATTGGGCTTTCAGGTCACCATCGGCGAGTTGATCACGGTGGCCCTCGTCCTCGGCACGCCGTACCTGCTGGTCGGCGTGTTCTGGTCGACCACCCACACCGACCACCTGCGGCAGATGAACGGCGCCGACCTGGTCGTCTCGTACCTGGGGGCGATCGTTTCCTGGCCCGTGCTGCTGTTCGCCGATGTCTGCATGACATGAACGGGGGAACACATTGTCCGACCACCACCACCGCCTTGCCTGGACCGGCATCATCGCCGCCATCGTGCTGGCCGGCGCCCTGCTGGCATTGAACTTCCCGGTGTTTTTGGACAGCTACGACCAATATGGATTCCAGATCAAGTGTGGGACGGGGTATCTGTCCGACCTGACGCAAGCGGCCGCGGCCACCGGCGGCGGCGACTACGTCGACCAATGCGAGACGGCGCTGCTGACGCGACGGTTGTGGACCATCCCCCTGGCCCTGGCTGGCGGGGCCGCGCTGCTGCTGGCCCTCGTCGCGTCGGCGACGACGTCGGCGCGCCAGTCGTTGCAGGCGCACCACGACAACGCCTGATCTAGCATTCCGGCGTGAGCACGCCGGCGGGCCCAGCGCTGCCTCGGCGACTCGGCACCTTCGACGCCGTGGTCATCGGACTGGGTTCGATGATCGGTGCGGGCATCTTCGTCGCCCTGGGGCCCGCCGCGGCGGCCGCGGGATCGGGGCTGCTGATCGGTCTGGCGGTCGCCGCCGTCGTGGCGTACTGCAACGCGACCTCATCCGCCCGGCTCGCCGCGCGGTACCCGCAGTCGGGCGGCACCTACGTCTACGGACGTGAACGGCTCGGCGAGTTCTGGGGTTACACCGCGGGGTGGAGCTTCATCGTCGGCAAGACCGCGTCCTGCGCGGCGATGGCCCTCACCGTCGGCTACTACGTCTGGCCGCATGCCGCCCGGGGGATTGCGGTCGGGACGGTCGTCGCACTGACGGCAGTGAACTACGCGGGGATCCGCAAGTCGGCGCTTCTGACCCGGGTCATCGTGGGACTGGTGCTGGCGGTGCTGGGCACTGTGGTGGTGACGATCCTGGGTTTCGGGGACGTCGACGCCGGCCGGTTGTCGATCGGCACCGACGCCTCCGTCGGCGGCGTGCTGCAGGCCGCCGGGTTGCTGTTCTTCGCGTTCGCCGGTTATGCGCGGATAGCGACGCTGGGCGAGGAGGTCCGCGATCCGGCCCGCACCATCCCCCGCGCGATCCCGTTGGCGCTGGCCATCACGCTCGCGGTATACGCACTGGTCGCCGTCGCTGTCCTATCCGAATTGGGAAGTGCGGCAACGGCGTCGGCCACCGCGCCGCTGGCCGACGCAGTGCGCGCGGCCGGGTTCGGGGGCCTGGAGCCTCTCGTGCGGGTCGGTGCCGCGGTGGCGGCGCTCGGCTCGCTGCTGGCGCTCATCCTCGGGGTGTCCCGCACGACGCTGGCCATGGCGCGCGATCGTCGTCTGCCGCACGCCCTGGCCCGTGTGCACCCGCGCTTCGGTAGCCCGCACCGCGCCGAGGTCGTCGTCGGCGTGCTCGTCGCCGTACTGGCCGCGACCGTCGACGTGCGCAATGCGATCGGATTCTCCTCGTTCACGGTGCTCGTCTACTACGCGATCGCCAACGCTTCGGCTTGGACTCTGGGTCGCCGAGCGGTCCCGACGGTGGGGCTGGCCGGTTGCCTGCTGCTGGCGTTGCTGCTGCCCGTCCCGTCGGTGCTGGCCGGCGCTTGCGTGGTGCTCGTGGGCGCGCTGGCTTACCGTCTTAGACCGTGATCGAGCTGACCTGGAAGCACGTCGAGGCAGATTCCGGTGACGACTTCGTCGTCGCCCCCGACGAACGCCTCGGCTGGGGCCGAACGATCGGGCTCGGCGCCCAGCACGTGGTGGCCATGTTCGGCGCGACCTTCCTGGTCCCCGTGCTCACCGGCTTCCCGCCCGCGACGACGCTGTTGTTCTCCGGTGTCGGAACGGTGCTGTTCCTGCTCATCACGGGCAATCGGCTGCCGAGCTACCTGGGGTCGAGCTTCTCGGTCATCGCGCCGGTCACCGCGGCGGTGGCTTCACACGGAACGGGAAGCGCCCTCGGCGGTCTCGTGGCGGTGGGCCTCGCGCTGATCGCGATCGGCGGGCTCGTTCACCTGGTCGGTACGCACTGGCTCGACGTGACCCTTCCCCCGGTGGTGACCGGGGCGATCGTCGCGCTCATCGGTTTCAACCTCGCGCCGTCGGCCAAGGCCAACTTCGAGCAGGGTCCGCTGGTCGGTCTCGTCACGCTGGTGCTGCTGGTCGCGACCCTGGCTTTCTTCCGCGGCATCATCGGCCGGTTGGCCATCTTCGCGGCCGTTCTCGTCGGATACCTTCTCGCGCTCGCGCTCGGTGAGATCGACACCGCCGCGATCGCCGCCGCCCCGTGGCTGGGGCTGCCGGAGTTCCAGACCCCGACGTTCACCCTCGCGGTGCTGCCAATGTTTCTGCCCGCGGTGATCGCGCTGGTCGCCGAGAACATCGGCCACGTGAAATCGGTCGGTCAGATGACCGACGCTGACGTCGACCCCGTGATGGGCCGGGCGCTGGCCGCCGACGGTGTGGCCACGACGCTGGCCGGTTTCGGCGGGGGTTCGGCGACGACCACCTACGCGGAGAACATCGGCGTGATGGCGGCGACGCGGGTGTATTCGACTGCGGCGTACTGGGTTGCGGGCACGGTGGCGATTCTGCTCTCGCTGTGCCCGAAGGTCGGCGCGGCGATCTCGGCCATTCCGGCCGGTGTGCTCGGCGGCGCGACCGTCGTGCTCTACGGGTTGGTCGGTGTGCTCGGTGTCCGGATCTGGTTGACCAACCGGGTCGACTTCGCCAAGCCGATCAACCAGATGACCGCGGCGATTCCGCTGATCATCGGCATCGCCGACTTCACGTGGAATGCAGGCGATTTGACGTTCACCGGAATCGCGCTGGGTTCCATCACCGCGCTGGCGGTGTATCACGGCATGCGGCTGTTGGGGTTTCGGCAGGCTAGCGTGCGCTCCGCTTCCGCTGATCCGGAGGCGGAACCCCGTTGACGCCGTCGACCGACTGCGCGTAGCCGGCGACGGCAAAGGCGGCGGCAGGCCCCAGCACCGACAGGGCATCGCGGTTCACGTTCTCGACGGTGTCGCGTTTGGTCCGGTAGTTCGGATCGAACGGCACACCCGCCCGCCGGGCTCAACGCCGTCACGCTGCGGCCGACGCGGGCCGCGGGCTGCCGCGCCGCCGACTACGA
>NZ_LZJE01000245.1:0-8986 GCF_001666865.1 Mycobacterium sp. E136 | reverse complement strand
GCAGGGCTTACGTTCCTAGGCTGATTCCTAGTTTGGGGCCTGCCGACCCACGGAACCCCACCCTAACACCGAGGCCGACACCGCGTCGGTGACGCGCCGACGGGCGGGAGCGTCGGTGACGCGCCGAGGGCCCGAGCGTCACTGCGGCACGGTGACCGACGTCGACCCCTGGCCGATGCCGTACTGGCCAGGCCGTCCGCCGTTGACCAGATCACTCAACGCCAGCACCGAGGTGATGCGTCCGGCCTCGGTGTCCACGTCGTCGACCGTGGTCACCGCCGAGGTCAGCGCGGGGTCCGACCGGGTGACAGCGATCGCCGACGTACCCGACGCCGAGCCGTCCCGGCCCACCAGCACCGTGCCTGCGCCGTGCGGGGCCAGCCCGCCGGCGAATCGGGCGACGGTGGCGCCGCGGTTACCGGCGTCGTCGCCCAGCGGGCCGCCGGTCACGATCAGCGCGGTGTTCGCCGCGCCGACCCGGTCGCCGTAGGTGATGAAGCCGGTGTCGCGCAGCGTCGCGAGCACCGTTTCGCGTTGGGTGTCGTCGACGGTCTGCACCTTGGGGTCGCGATTGATCAGCAGTGCGATGCCCAGCAGGTCACCGGCCTGCGAGCCCTGGTCGACCGATGTCGTGCTCAACTGCTTGCCCGCGGGCACGATCGGTGAATTGACCACCGACAGCAGCTTCTCGGCGGCGTGGGCCTCGACGAACTGCGGTGTGAGACCCACCGTCCCGCTGACCGTGCCACCGGCCTGACCGACCAGTCGCGTCACCGCGTCGACATCGTCGTCGGAGGCGTCGGGAGTGCGGAAGAGCACCACCGACTTGTCGACGAACGTGTCACGCAGAATGCGCGGTGACATCTGGGCGTCGAACTCCCCTGCCGCACCGAGCTTTTCATTGAGCCCGTTGCGCTCGTCGGTCAGGGTGTTGATCCGGTCCTGCATTTCGTGTTTGTCGTCGCGCAGACCCGAGAGCACGGTGTTGGACAGCAACCCCGAGCCGAGGGCGACACCGATGGCGAGCGCGAGGAACACTGCCGCGAGCGAAATCGCGTGTGTACGTAGGGATATCATCGGGTGCTCCTAGGTGACCCAGCCCTGGACCCAGAGCGAGAAGCGATTCCAGTAATCGGCGATCCAGTCCAGCATCGCGGCATCGACGCGCGCCACCCACAGCGCGACGATCACCGCGATCAGTACGGCGAGCACCAGCAGTGCGATCGCGCCGCCCGACACCCGGCTGCGGTACAGCGTGGCAACGGCCTTGGCGTCGACGAGCTTCTCCCCGACCTTGAGCCGGGTCAAAAACGTCGACGGGTTGCTCTGCTGGCGGGCCCGGTCGAAGAACTCCTCGATGCTCGCGGTGTGGCCGGCGGTGACGATCAGCGACGCACCGTGGTGATCACACAGCAGCAGCGCCAAGTCGGCCGCCGAGCCCGCGGCGGGAAACGTCATCGCCCCGACCCCGAGGTCCTGGATTCGTTCGAGCCCGGCGGCGTGCCCGTCGGCGTCGGCGGGAAGCACCACCTGCGCCCCGCACCGCAACACCTCGGCGCTCATCTTGTCGGGGTCGCCGACGATGAGTTGCGGCCGGTAGCCGGCCTTGCGGAGCACGTCGGCTCCGGTGCCGACGCCGACCAGCACCGGTTGGTACTCCTTGATGAACGGTTTGAGCGCCTTGAGGTCGACCGCGGCGTCGACGTCCTCGGCGACGATCACCACATGGCGCCGGTTGAGGTCGACGTCGATGTCGGGGATGCCGATCCCGTCGATCAGCAGCGGGCTCTCACTGCGAATGAACTCGATGGTGTTGCCGGCGAACGCCTCGAGGTGGGCCACCAGCCCGCTCTTGGCCTCATGCATCAACTCGTGGATCTCGTGGTCGGTGCGCTCGACGCCCTGCACGAGGCAGCGGTCGCCGGCGTAGACCCCGCCGTCGTGCAGTCGTACCCGCGCGCCGTCTTTGACCTTCTTGAAGACGTCGTCGCCGGTGTCGTCGATCAGCGTGATCCCATTCGCGACCAGAACCTCCGGTCCGAGGTTCGGATACCGCCCGGAGATGGACGGAGACGCGTTGACGACGGCCGTGACACCGGACTCGACCAGCGCGTCCGCGGTGATCCGGTCCAGGTCGAGCGCGTCGATGACGACGATGTCGCCCGGGGTGATGCGTCGCAGGAGTCGATCGATGTCGCGGTCGACCCGGGCCGTGCCGGTGATGCCCGGGCGTGAGCTGGCATTGCGAGATAGCAGCGCTGACATCTTCATGCGCCGATTTTGTCGAGATCAGCGCGCTATCTGTCGGAGGCGCGCCGTATCATCTGTCCCTTTTGTCACACACGTAACAGCTCAGCGGAACGGTTCGAACAACTCCACGAGGTTGCCGGAGGGGTCGCAGACCAAGGCCTGCCGGCCGCCGCGGCCGGTGATGACGTCGGCACGCAGCGGCACGCCTGCCTCGGCGAGGCGGCTCACTGCGTCGTCAAGGTCGTTGACTTCCAACTGGATTCGGTTCCATCCGCCGGGAGCGGGACGGCTGCCGTCGCTGAGCGACTGCCCCGCGCCGCCTCCGCCGCCGGGCGAGTTCAACAGGAGTCGCAACTCGTCGCGACGGAGCATGGCAAACCCGGGCCCGGGGCGCATGGCCACCTCGAAGTTCAGTTCTTTGGTGTAGAAGCGGACGGCCGCGTCGACGTCGTCCACAATGTAGCGAACACTGGTGCCCGTCATAATCGCACCTCCTGACAGTTATGATACATCTATGTCTCAAAGTCGCCAGGGCGATCCGCGCGTCGAGCACTCCCGTAGGGTGATTCTGCGCGCCGCGCTGGATGAGTTCGCCGACGCCGGTTATCCGGGTTTTCGGATGGAGTCGGTCGCCACCCGCGCACACGTCGGCCGCAGCACGCTCTACCGGCACTGGCCGGACAAGGCGTCGCTGATCGCCGATGCGCTCGAGACCCTCAACGTCCAACCGGACCCGGGCCACGAGGCGCCCGCCGGGACGGCCCACGCGAGGGTCGAGATCCTGCTGGGGCACCTCGCCCGCGCTCTGAGCGAGTCCGCGGTCTCGGCCTGCATCCCGGCCCTCGTGCACGCAGCGGAAACCGAGCCGGAGATCCGCCGGTTCTTTCACACGTATTCGGCGCAGCGACGCCAACGGCTCACCGACGCGATCGCGTCGGGTGTCAGCGACGGGGAGTTCCCCGCGCGCGTCGATCCCGAGGCCGCTTCGGTGGCGTTGTCGGGCGCGCTGTTCTACCGCCGGCTGGCGAGCGACGAACCCGCCGGCGCGGAATTCGTCAGGGCCCTGGTCGACACGGTGCTGGGCGGCTAATCGCCTCCAGCGCGTTCTTTCTGCGCGGCCTCCAGGAGTTCTCGGGCGTGGGCGCGCCCGCTGTCCGACTCACCCAGCCCGGCCAGCATGCGCGCCAGCTCGGCCACGCGCTCGTCGTCGTCGAGGCGACGTACCCCGCTTGCCTTCTTCCCGCCGTCTCCCCCGACGACGAGATGCACGTCGGCGTACGCGGCGACCTGTGGCAGGTGGGTGACCACGATGACCTGATGGGTGCGGGCCAACCGACCCAGCCGACGGCCGATCTGGACCGCCGCGCGTCCCCCGACTCCGGCGTCGACCTCGTCGAACACCATCGTCGTGCCCTCGGCCGAGGCGGACAACACGACCTCGAGGGCCAACATCACCCGGGAGAGCTCACCGCCCGAGGCGCTCTTGTGCAGCGGCAGTACGTCGGTGCCGTGAGCGCTGAACCCGAACTCGACGTTGTCCACGCCGTCGCGCCCGGCGTGCACGGTCGCACCTGAGGACAACACGACGGGCGCCGAGTCGTCGGCACGGGCCAGCAGCGGGCCAACCGACACGGTGAACACCGCGCCGGTCATGGCCAGCCCGGACAGTTCTGCGGTCACCGCTTTGGCCAAACCCTTGGCCGCTTTGGTTCGTGCCTTGGTCAATTCGGCTGCGGCGGCGACGGTTTTGGTCTCGAGTTCGTCGACGCGTCGCTGCAGGCCGGCCAGCGCTTCTTCAGACACGTCGAGCTGTGCCAGCCGGTCCCGGGAATCGCGGGCCCAGTCGAGCACGCCGTCGATGTCGGCGGCGTACTTGCGGGTGAGGGAACGCAGTTCGGCCTGGCGCGCCAGCTTCGTCTCCAGCGCGCTGGTGTCGGTCGGCAACCCCGACAGATAGGTGCCGAGTTCGCTGCTGACGCTGGTGATGACCGCGACGGCTTCGCTGAGCTGCTGGGCCAGCGCGGTGAGCGCGGTGTCACCCGTCGACTCGAGTGCCGACTTGGCCTGTGCGACACCGTGAGTCGCCGACATCGCGTCGGGCGTGGGGTCGTCGGGACCTGCGAGCGCGGCACGAGCGACCTGGGCGGCATCGCGCAAGGCGTCGAGTTCGGAGAGCCGCCGGATGTCGTCGACGAGCGCATCGTCCTCGCCGGGTTGCGGTGCAACGGCATCGATCTCGTTGAGCCCGAACTTCAGCCGGTCGGCCTCGAGTGCCAGCTCGCGGGCCCGCTGGGTGCGGTCCAGCAGGTCGCGTCGCGCCGCCAGCCATTCCTCGCGCACGCGGCGGTACCGCTTCAACTGCGTTTCGACGTCGGCGAATCGGTCGAGGGCGCCGCGTTGTTCCTCGGGCCGCATCAGCCGCAGCTGGTCGTTCTGCCCATGCAGGGCGAGCAATTCGGCGGTGAAACTGCTCAGCGACTTCGCCGGGACGCTGCGACCCCCGAGGTAGGCCCGCGACGGGCCGTCTCGGCTGACCGAGCGGGCGGCGATCACGCTGCCGTCGTCGTCGCGTTCGGCGCCCGAGCTCTCGAGGATCTCGTCTACCTGCGACGCCACGCCGTCACCGAGTTCGGTTGTGGTGAACCGTCCTTCGACGACCGCGCGGTTGGCGCCGGATCGCACCCGGGTGGCGTCGGCGCGGGCACCGCCGAGCAGGTGAAGCCCGGTGACCACCATCGTCTTGCCTGTCCCGGTCTCGCCGGTCAACACCGTGAAACCGCGGTCGAACTCGGCGGTCGCGGTGCTGATCGCACCCAGTGACTCGATACGGATTTCGGAAAGCACTACTGACCGCGCCACCCCGTGACCGGCAACCGGAATTTGCGCACGAGGCGATCGGTGAACGGTGCGCTGTCGAGGCGCACCCACTTCACCGGGGTCCCACACCGGGTGACCTCCAGCCGTCCCCCGGCGGGCACCACCATCTCGCGGCGGCCGTCGCAGAACACCAGCGCGTCGTGTCCGCTGGCTTCCACCTCGATCGCGATGGCGGCCTCGGGACTGGTGACCATCGGGCGGGCGAACAGCGCGTGAGCGTTGTTCGGCACCACCAGAATTGCCTCCAGCTCGGGCCACACGATCGGGCCGCCGGCGGAGAACGCCCACGCCGTTGACCCGGTCGGCGTCGCCACCAACACACCGTCGCATCCGAACGACGACACCGGGCGGCCGTCGACCTCGAGGACCGCTCCCAGCACCCCCAGGCGGGGCCCTTTTTCGAGACTGGCTTCGTTGAGCGCCCAGCCGCGGTCGACGATCTCCCCGTTCACCCGCACCACGACGTCGAGCGTCATCCGCTCCTCGACGCGGTACTCGCGGTTGACGACGCGCTCGAGCACCGTGTCGATGGAGTCGGCTTCGGCCTCGGCGAGAAACCCGATGCGGCCGAGATTGACTCCCAGCACCGGGATTTCGACGTTGCGCGCGAGTTCGGCGGCACGCAGGAAGGTGCCGTCACCACCGAGGACCAGGACGAGTTCGCACCCTTCGGCGGCGCACTCCTGGGCGTCGACCACCTCGATCTCCACGCCGAGGGCGCGCATGTCGTCGGGCGACAGATGAATGGGTCCGCGGTCGACCGCCTCGGCCGAGAGGACTTTGAGCCCGATTCCGTTGTCGCCGAGGGTTTTCTGTACGCGCCGAGCGACCTCGGTGACTTCATCTCGTCCGGTGTGTACCACCATCAGGATCGTGCGGTCGGCGTTCACTGCGGTCCCTCCGCGACGGCGGCGTGCACGGCGCCGTCGAGCTCCTCGCCCGTCAGCCCGGTGTCTTTTCGCAAATGCAGGAAGTATTCGACATTGCCGGATGGGCCGGGAAGCGGGCTCGCGCTCACCGCGACGGGATACCAGCGCATCTCGGCAGCGCGGCGGGCCACCGAGAGGACGGCGTCGGCTCGTAGCGCCGGATCCGTGACCACGCCGCCCGCGCCGACCCTGTCCTTGCCGACCTCGAACTGCGGTTTCACCATCGGAACGATATCGGCATCGGGTGCTGCGCACGATGTCAGCGCCGGCAGCACTGTGGACAGCGAGATGAACGACAGATCGGCGACGATCAGGTCGACTTGGCCGCCGATCGCGTCGGACGTCAGCTCGCGAACGTTGGTGCGCTCCATGACGGTGACTCGTGGGTCGTTGCGCAGTGACCAGGCCAGCTGGCCGTAGCCGACGTCGGCGGCGATCACCTCTCGGGCGCCGCGGTCGAGCAGTACTTCGGTGAAGCCGCCCGTCGAGGCGCCGGCGTCCAGGCACCGCCTGCCGTCGACGGAGAGGCCGAAGGCGTCCAGGGCTCCGATCAGTTTGTGCGCGCCGCGTGACACCCAGGTGCGTTCGTCGGTGCCTTCGACCGTGAGGTTGGACGTGATCGCGACGGCGGTGGCGGGTTTGGCGGCCGGCATCCCGTCGATGCTCACCCGCCCCGCGCCGATCAGCTCGGCCGCCTGCTGGCGGGATCGGGCCAGTCCCCGTCGCACCAACTCGGCGTCCACTCGCGCGCGCCGTGCCACGGCGCTCAGCCCTTCTCGACCGACTCGAGCGCCTGCACGAGCACGTCGTGCGCCTCTTCCAACCGCGCCGCGAGCAGCTCGATGTCGGCGTCGGCCAGGTTGACACCCTCCTGCGCGGGGTCGGGCAGGTCTGCCAGCAACTCCGCGATCCGGGCGCGAATCTGTTCGGGATCGGTACTCATGTCGTGCTTCACGCTAGCTGATTCGGCCGGGGAAGCAGGGACCACCGCTGCAGGGCCTGGTGCGCGGCGTCGTCACCGGCGCGGACGGTCATCGACTGGCCGTCGCTGCCGGCGTTCCACACGGCGTGGGCGGTCGCCCGTACCACCGATAGCGCATCGTCGGGGTCGTCGCCGGTGGAGTGCACGGTCACCGAGGTCGAGTCGGCGTCGACGCGCCAGGCGGGGTGGTCCCCGATGCGTAGCGCATCGGCCGCGGCGTCGAGCGATCGCAGGTCGGCGGCCAGATAGGTCGGCCGTTCGGATGCCCGGGCGCGGATGACGTCGGCGGCGGTGCTGACGCCGGTGAGCACGAGCAGGCTGGGCAGCCCGGCGGCGTTGGCGCCGGCGATGTCGGTGTCGAGGCGGTCGCCGACTACCAGCGGCGCCTGAAATGTGCCGCGGGCCAACGCATCGGTGAGCAGCGTCGGCTGGGGCTTGCCCGCGACCTGCGGTTCGCGGTCGGTCGCCGCGCGCAACGCCGCCACCATGGAGCCGTTGCCGGGCAGCAGGCCGCGTTCCGACGGCAGCGTCAGGTCGACGTTGGCCGCCACCCACAGCGCGCCGGCGCGGATCGCCAGGGCCGCTTCGGCCAGATCCGGCCAGCCGGTCTGCGGCGAGTGCCCTTGGACGACGGCGACCGGTCCGTCGGACCACTGTCGAACGGGTTTGAGGCCTACGCGGCTGACCTCGCCGGCGAGCGCATCGGTTCCGACGACGAGAACTACTGCACCAGAAGGCAGTTGGGAGGCGAGCAGCCGTGCGGCGCTCTGTGCGCTGGTGACGACGTCGTCGGCGACGGCACTGAAGCCGAGGGCATTGAGGTGCTCGGCGACGTCGGTGGGTTCACGCGAGGCGTTGTTGGTGACGTAGAGAGTCCGGGCTCGGATCGTCGCCAAGGTGTCGACCGCGCCGACGGTGGCTTCGTGGCCTCGGAACACGGTGCCGTCGAGATCCAGGAGGAGGCAGTCGTGCTGGTCGGCGAGTGCGGTCACCTCAGGAGAGCTCCGTGATGCGCTCTTCGGCGTCGGTCGCACCCTCGAGATCGGCCCTCGCGGCGTTGATGAACCACTGCAGCGCATCCTCGTTGCGGCCAAGGGCGAGAAGCGTTTCGGCGTAGACATAAAACAGCCGCGCCGCGGTGTGTCCGGTGCGCGTCACATCCAGCTGGGGTGTCGACAACAGCGCCAGGGCTTGTTCGTGTTGACCGAGATCCGAGCGGGCGCCGGCCACGACAATCCGCAGCTCATCTGCGTCGTCGCCGGTGAGTTGGGCGGCTTCCGGGCTGCGAGCGAGTTCGATCGCACGTTCCGGGCGGCCGACCCCGCGTTCGCAGTCCGCGATCAGCGCCAGCAGAGACGATCGACTGCCCATCCGCCGAGCGGCGCGCAATTCGGCGAGGGCCTGCGCCCAGTCCCCGCAGTGGTAGGCGGCGATGCCGACGGCTTCGCGCACCGCAGGGATGCGGGCGGCGCGGGCGCGCGCGGCCCGCGCATGCTCGAGCGCGGCCCGCGGATCCTCGTCGATGACCTGGCCGGCGGCCACCAAATGGCGGGCGACGAAGTCGGCGGTGTTGCGGTCCAGCGTCGTGAGTTCGCCGCGGATGTCGGGGGCGAGTTGCCTGGGTTCGATGCCGTCGGGTATCGGCGGACCCGATGACTGACGGGGCTCGCGGTCGGGCTTGGGTTGCGCCCTGCGGGCTCGGTTCGGACCGGAGCTGCGCGGTGCCGAACGCTGCGGACGGCGCCCGTCGGTGCCGCCCCTTCTGTCCTCAGCCACGTATGCCTTTCTACCCGATGGACGAGTCTCGCGATAATACGTAATAGATTGTCGCGAAATAGAATTACCCCCCACGCAATTGTGGGGGGTAATCCTAATTTGTGTTCGGCGGTGTCCTACTTTTCCGCCCGTGTGGGGCAGTATCATTGGCGCTGGCAGGCTTAGCTTCCGG
>NZ_LZJE01000244.1:0-613 GCF_001666865.1 Mycobacterium sp. E136 | reverse complement strand
GCGATCCGGAGCAGGCCCGACCTCGAACTGGTCGGGGCGTGGGTGCACTCCGAGGAGAAAGTCGGCAAGGACGCGGGGGTGCTGGCGGGCGGTGATCCGATCGGGCTGGCGGCCACCAATGACGCCGATGCGTTGATCACGCTGCGACCGGACTGCGTGGTGTACGCCGCGAGCGGGCCGGAACGCGACGCCGCGGCGGTGCCCGACTACCTGAAGCTCCTGGAAGCCGGGATCAACGTCGTGTCGACGTCGTCGACGACGCTGATCTATCCGCCCGCCTATTACTCGCCCGAATGGCGCGACCAGTTGTCCGCGGCCGCCAAGGAGGGCCAGGTCTCGTTGTACGCCTCGGGGATCGAGCCGGGCTTCGTCGCCGACTACCTACCGCTGGTGCTGAGCACACAGTCGTCGCAGATCGAGAAGATCCACGCCTACGAGATAGGCCTGTACGACGACTACGGTGTTTCCGACATCATGAGCGACGCTTTGGGATTCGGCCGACCGCTCGACTACCAGCCGTGGATCTCATTTCCCGGGGCGATCGCCGGCGAATGGCAAGGCCAGATCCGCATGGTCGCCGAGGCCCTCGGCGTCGAGATCCAAGAGGTCCGCG
>NZ_LZJE01000243.1:0-51447 GCF_001666865.1 Mycobacterium sp. E136 | reverse complement strand
GGCCACCGGAGGTGACGATGCGGCCGTCGACGAACACGTGCACGAACTGCGGCTGGATGTAACGCAGGATGCGGGTGTAGTGGGTGATCAACAGCACGCCGCCGTTCTCGCTCTCGGCGTACCGGTTGACACCCTCGCTGACCACCCGCAGCGCGTCGACGTCCAGGCCGGAGTCGGTCTCGTCGAGGATCGCGATCTTCGGCTTGAGCAGGGCCAGCTGCAGGATCTCGTGGCGCTTCTTCTCACCACCCGAGAAGCCCTCATTGACACTGCGTTCGGAGAAGGACGCGTCGATGTCGAGGTCGGTCATCGCGGACTTGACCTCTTTGACCCAGTGCCGCAGCTTCGGCGCCTCACCACGCACGGCTGTCGCGGCGGTGCGCAGGAAGTTCGACATCGAGACGCCGGGCACCTCGACCGGGTACTGCATCGCGAGGAACAGGCCCGCGCGGGCGCGCTCGTCGATGCTCATCTCCAGCACATCCTGCCCGTCGAGCGTGATCGAACCGGACGTCACCGTGTACTTGGGGTGACCGGCGATCGCGTAGGACAGCGTCGACTTGCCGGAACCGTTCGGCCCCATCACCGCGTGGGTCTCCCCCGACTTCACGGTCAGGTCGACACCCTTGAGGATCGGGATCTCGGTCTGCTCGGGAGTCTGCACCGAGACGTGCAGGCCTTTGATTTCCAGTGTGGTCATGATTGGGCTGTTCTCGATTCCGTGATCGCTAGTTCTCGTTCAATTGCTTCGGTCAGGCGCTCGCGCACCGCGGGCACGGCGATCTTGGCGATGATCTCGTTGAAGAATCCGCGCACCACCAGGCGTCGCGCCTGATCCTCGGGGATTCCGCGGGCCCGCAGATAGAACAACTGCTCGTCGTCGAAACGTCCGGTGGCACTTGCGTGCCCGGCGCCGACGATCTCGCCCGTCTCGATTTCGAGGTTGGGCACCGAGTCGGCGCGCGCGCCGTCGGTGAGCAGCAGGTTGCGGTTCACCTCGAACGTGTCGGTGCCGGTGGCCTCCGCACGGATCAGCACGTCGCCGACCCACACCGTGTGCGCATCCGGCCGGTTGGACTCCGGATCACCCTGCAGCGCACCCTTGTACAGCACGTCGGACTTGCAGTTCGGGTGGGCGTGGTCGACCAGCAACCGCGACTCGAAGTGCTGACCGTCGTCGGCGAAGTAGGTGCCGAGCAGTTTGGCGTCGCCGCCGGGCGCGGTGAAGCGCACCGTCGCCGCCGTCCGGACCACGTCCCCGCCGAGCGTCACGTTGACGTGCCCCAGCACCGCGTCCTTGCCCAGACGCGCGTGATGCGCGCTGACGTGCACCATGTCGTCGGCCCAGTCGGCGATCCAGATCACGCCGAGACCGGCCGAGTCGCCGACGATGATCTCGACGTTGTCGGCGTAGGTCCCGCTGCCGCGCAGGTCCACGACGACGATCGCGCGCGAGAGTTCCTCGACGCGGATCTGCAGATGCCCGTAGGCCACCGCGTCCTCGCCCGGGCCGGTGATGTCGATCTCGATCGGTTCGGCGATCTCTGTGTCGCGGGCGACCGTGACGATCGTCGCGCTGTCGAACGACGAATACGCCTGCGCGGCAACGCGGTCAGCGGGCACACCGCCTTGGCCGAGCCGCTCGTCGTCACGCCCGACTGTTTCCACGGTGACTCCGGGGCGTTCACTCACGGCGATCGTCGCGCTACCCGAGGCGACCGCGGAGCCGTCGTGCAGACCGCGCAGGCGCTTCAACGGCGTGAACCGCCAGATCTCGTCGCGACCGCCGGGCACCTCGAAGGCGTTCACGTCGAAGGAGGTGAAGATCTCGCCCTTGTTGAGTGCCGACCCGGCCGGTGTCCCCTCGATCGCAGTGGTTAATTCCGACGACGCCACTAGCCCACCGCGCCTTCCATCTGCAGCTCGATCAGCCGGTTGAGCTCCAGCGCGTACTCCATCGGAAGCTCCTTGGCGATCGGCTCGACGAAGCCACGCACCACCATCGCCATCGCCTCGTCCTCGGTCAGGCCGCGGCTCATCAGGTAGAACAGCTGATCCTCGCTGACCTTCGACACGGTGGCCTCATGGCCCATCGTCACGTCGTCCTCGCGGATGTCGACGTACGGGTAGGTGTCGGAGCGGCTGATCGTATCGACAAGCAGCGCATCGCATTTCACGCTCGAGCGTGATCCGTGCGCGCCCTTGTTGACCTGGACCAGGCCACGGTACGAGGCACGACCGCCGCCACGGGCGACGGACTTGGACACGATGTTGCTCGACGTGTTGGGCGCCAGGTGCAGCATCTTGGCGCCGGTGTCCTGGTGCTGGCCCTCGCCGGCGAACGCCACCGAGAGCACCTCGCCGCGGGCGTACTCACCGGTCATCCACACCGCGGGGTACTTCATCGTGACCTTGGAGCCGATGTTGCCGTCGACCCACTCCATGGTCGCGCCGGCCTCGGCCCGGGCGCGCTTGGTGACCAGGTTGTAGACGTTGCTCGACCAGTTCTGGATGGTCGTGTACCGGCAGCGCCCGCCCGCCTTGACGATGATCTCCACGACCGCCGAGTGCAGCGAGTCGCTCTTGTAGATCGGCGCCGTGCAGCCCTCGACGTAGTGCACATAGGCACCCTCGTCGACGATGATCAGCGTTCGTTCGAACTGGCCCATGTTCTCGGTGTTGATCCGGAAGTAGGCCTGCAGCGGGATGTCGACGTGCACGCCGGGCGGCACGTAGATGAACGAGCCACCCGACCACACGGCGGTGTTCAGCGCGGAGAACTTGTTGTCGCCGGCCGGGATCACCGTGCCGAAGTACTGCTTGAAAATCTCCGGATGCTCGCGCAGCGCGGTGTCCGTGTCGAGGAAGATGACGCCTTGAGCCTCCAGGTCCTCGCGGATCTGGTGGTAGACGACCTCGGACTCGTACTGAGCCGCGACACCGGAAACCAGGCGCTGCTTCTCCGCCTCGGGGATGCCCAGCTTGTCGTAGGTGTTGCGGATGTCCTCGGGCAGGTCGTCCCACGTGGCGGCCTGCTTCTCCGTCGACCGCACGAAGTACTTGATGTTGTCGAAGTCGATGCCCTCGAGGTTGGAGCCCCAGTTCGGCATCGGCTTCTTATCGAAGGTGCGCAGCGCCTTCAGCCGGATGTCGAGCATCCACTGCGGCTCGTTCTTCTTCGCGGAGATGTCTCGAACCACCGCCTCCGACAGCCCGCGCTGCGCGCTGGCGCCCGCGACGTCGGAGTCCACCCAGCCGTAGCCGTAGCGGCTCAGCGAAGCAATTGCCTCGTCCTGGCTGAGCGGCTCGCCTACCTTGTGGACCTCGGGTGTCGTCGTCATCTCGACGCTCCTTGCTTGTTAGTGGGGGCTGATTGGGCTGAAGCACTGATCTTTTCGACCAGCGGTACGTGCGTCGTGCAGGCGAAGTCGCCGTTGACGATCGTGGCGAGCCTCTGCACGTGAGTTCCCAGAATCTCGGCGAAGGCCTCCCGCTCGGTCTCGCACAACTCGGGGAACTCCTCCGCGACGTGTGAGACCGGACAGTGATGTTGACACAGCTGGATTCCGTGGATGGATCCGGCAGGTGTCACCGATGTCACAGTCGTCGCGTAGCCGGCCTTGGTCAGCGCGTCGGCGACCCGGTCGGCCTTAGATGCAACGTCATCGGGGCCTTCGGTTACTCCCGCCAGGATTCCGTCGATCCGGCGGCGCGCGAATGTCCGCACGGCGTCGTCACCGCCGATCTCGCGCAGTTGGCGGAGAGCCGCCACGGCCAGATCGTCGTAGGCGTGGCCGAGCTTGGCGCGCCCCGCCGCGGTGAGGCGGTAACGCTTCGCCGGCCTGCCCCGGCCGGTGTGCTGCCAGGCCGCCGCGGCGCTGGCCTGCGCCTCTCCGGCCTCCATCAACGCGTCGAGGTGACGACGCACGCCCGCGGCCGAGATTCCGAGCTGTTCGCCGATCTCACCGGCGGTGATGGGTCCGGATTCGAGCAGCAATTGCACGATCGCCCCACGGGTGTGGCGATCGGCTCCCGCCTCCGGACTGAATTTCACAACACTATTGTGACGGAATTCGGAAAGTGGTGTAAAGCAAGGGCACCCTTAGCGTGACAAGAGCCATAACATGGGCGGTTACGCTGCTGAGGTGGCAGCCCGCCTCCCCTCCTTCAGCACGTCGATCGCCCGTTGGCACGCCGACGAACGCCCCGTGGGCTCGCCCCTCAACGATGCCGAAGTCATCGCGCTGCGCCGGACGCGGCTCTTCGGGGCGACCGGCACCGTCCTGATGGCGATCGGCGCCCTGGGAGTCGGGGCCAGGCCGGTCGTGCAGGATCCGACGTTCGGTGTGCGGCTGCTCAACCTTCCATCGCGCATACAGACGGTGTCGTTGACCATGACCACCACAGGCGCGGTCATGATGGCGCTGGCCTGGCTGATGCTGGGGCGGTTCGCGCTCGGTGACCGGCGGATGTCGCGTAGTCAGCTGGACCGGCTGCTGTGGCTGTGGGTGTTGCCGCTGCTCCTCGCACCGCCCATGTACAGCCGCGACGTGTACTCCTACCTCGCGCAAAGCGAGATCGGCATCAAGGGTTTGGATCCGTACCGGGTCGGCCCGGCCACCGGCCTGGGCCTGGACCACGTGTTCACCCTCTCGGTGCCCAACATGTGGCGCGAGACGCCAGCACCGTACGGGCCGCTGTTCCTGTGGATCGGCCAGGGCATCTCCGCGCTGACCGGCGAGAACATCGTGGCCGCGGTGTTGTGTCACCGGCTGGTCGTGCTGCTCGGTGTGGGGTTGATCGTCTGGGCGACGCCGCGACTCGCGCGCCGCTGCGGTGTTGCCGAGGTGAGCGCGCTGTGGCTGGGCGCAGCCAACCCGCTGCTGATCATGCATCTGGTCGGTGGCATCCACAACGAGGCCCTGATGCTGGGCCTGATGCTGGCGGGCACCGAGTTCGCGCTGCGCGGCGTCAGCAAAATTTCAGCCGCCACCCCGCTCCTTCCCAGACCGTTGTCCTGGCCCCACGACCGCGAGCAGTGGGCGCGATGGTGGCCCCTGGCGATGCTGTTGGTCGGCGTGGTCTTGATCACCCTGTCCTCGCAGGTCAAGCTGCCGTCGCTGCTGGCGCTCGGCTTCGTGGCGATGGCGCTGGCCTGCCGGTGGGGCGGGACCGTCAAGGCGTTCTTCTTGGCGGTCGGGTCGCTGACGGCCGTATCCGTCGTGGTGATGGCGCTGATCGGATGGGCCAGCGGCCTCGGGTTCGGCTGGCTCAACACGCTGGGCACCGCGAACGTCGTGCGCAGTTGGATGTCGCTGCCGACCCTGTTGGCGCTGGGCACCGGGCAGGTCGGCATCCTGCTGGGGCTGGGCGACCACACCACCGCCGTGCTGGGCCTGACCCGTGCGATCGGCGTGTTCATCATCGCGATCCTGGTGACCTGGCTGTTGTTGTCGGTCCTGCGCGGGCGCCTGCATCCGGTGGGCGGGCTCGGCGTCGCGCTCGGCGTGACCGTGCTGCTGTTCCCGGTGGTCCAGCCCTGGTACGTGCTGTGGGCGGTGCTGCCGCTCGCGGCGTGGGCCACCCGGCCGGCGTTCCGCAGCACCACGATCGTCGTGACGCTGGCCGTCGGCATCTTCGGGCCGACCGCGAACGGCGACCGGTTCACGGTCTTCCAGATCCTGCTCGCGACCGCGGCGAGCACGGTCATCGTCGTCGCGCTCATCCTGCTGACCTACAACCGCTTGCCCTGGCGCAGCGTCACAAGCCCACCGCACGAGCAACCGCCGCCACCGCCGCCCCAACCGGTGCGGCCCGACGCCTACGCTGAGTCCCCGTGACCCACTCTGTATCCGGGGCGTCCCCGGCGGCCCCCGTGCGCCTGAGCGGAGTCACCAAGCGGTACGGGTCGACGGTCGCCGTCTCCGAACTCGATCTCGAGGTGCAGGCGGCCGAGGTCTTCGCGCTTCTCGGGCCGAACGGCGCAGGCAAGACCACGACCGTCGAGATGTGCGAAGGCTTCATCAGGCCCGACTCGGGAACCATCAGGATCCTCGGGCTAGACCCGTTCGGCGACAACGCCCGGTTGCGTGAACGCATCGGCGTCATGCTGCAGGGCGGCGGCGGATATCCGGCCGCCCGTGCAGGCGAGATGCTCAACCTCGTCGCCTCCTACGCGGCCAACCCGCTCGACCCCGCCTGGCTGATGGACACTCTCGGGCTGACCGAGGCGGCGCGTACGACGTACCGACGACTGTCCGGCGGCCAGCAGCAGCGGCTGGCGCTCGCGTGCGCAGTGGTCGGTCGCCCGGAGCTGGTGTTTCTCGACGAGCCCACCGCGGGCATGGACGCGCATGCGCGAATCGTGGTGTGGGAGTTGATCGATGGATTGCGGCGCGACGGCGTGACCGTGGTGCTGACGACCCATCAGCTCACCGAGGCCGAGGAGCTGGCCGACCGCATCATGATCATCGACCACGGCGTTCCGGTCGCCACCGGGACGCCCGAGGAGCTGATGCGCAGCGGCGCCGAGAACCAGCTGCGGTTCCGCGCCCCGCGCAAGCTCGACCTGTCGCTGCTCGTGTCCGCGTTGCCGGAGAGCTACAAGGCCACCGAGACCGCCCCAGGCGAATACCTGGTTGAGGGTGCGATCAACCCGCAGGTGCTGGCGACGGTGACGGCGTGGTGCGCACGTCTCGACGTCTTGGCCACCGACATGCGGGTCGAACAACGAAGCCTCGAGGACGTGTTCCTCGACCTGACCGGGCGGGAGTTGCGGTCGTGACGACGAATCGCTTTGCGCCGGGCACCTTCTCACCCGATCCGGGACCGGCCACGGTGCAGAAGATGCTCGCCGCGCAGTTCGGCCTGGAGCTGCGGCTGCTGCTGCGCAACGGCGAACAGCTGCTGCTGACGATGTTCATCCCGATCACGTTGCTGGTGGGGCTGACGCTTCTCCCCTTGGGCTCGTTCGGCGACAACCGCGCCGCCACTTTCGTCCCTGCGATCATGGCGCTGGCCGTGATCTCGACGGCCTTCACCGGGCAGGCGATCGCGGTGGCGTTCGACCGCCGCTACGGTGCGCTGAAACGGCTTGGCGCCACGGCGCTTCCGGTGTGGGGAATCATTGCGGGCAAGTCGCTGGCGGTGGTCGCGGTCGTCTTCCTGCAGTCGATCGTTCTGGGCGGCATCGGTTTCGCACTGGGCTGGCGCCCACACCTCGCGGGCCTGGCGCTCGGCGCGGCGATCATCGCGTTGGGCACAGCGGGTTTCGCCGCGCTGGGCCTACTGCTGGGCGGCACGCTTCGCGCCGAGATCGTGCTCGCGTTGGCCAACCTGCTGTGGTTCGTGTTCGCGGGGCTCGGCGCGCTGACGCTCGAGGGCGGCATGGTGCCGTCTGGGGCACAGTGGGTGGCCCGGCTGACGCCGTCGGGCGCCCTGACCGAGGCGCTGACCCAGGCGATGACGTTGTCAGTGGACTGGTTCGGCATCCTGGTGCTCGCGGTGTGGGGTGCCGTCGCCGCGTTGTGTGCGCTGCGCTGGTTCCGCTTCACGTAAGTAGCCCGCTACTACGGCTTGTAGTTGCGCTGCTCTACGATCGAGTGCGTGCGACGCGCCTTTCTGCGGCTGGTCGATCTCCTGCCGCTGCCCAGCCTGCGGGCTCAGCGCGTCATCGCCTTCCTCGTCATCCTGACTCAGGGCGGTATCGCGGTGACGGGCGCGATCGTTCGCGTCACCGCGTCGGGACTGGGTTGCCCGACGTGGCCGCAGTGCTTCCCGGGTAGCTTCACGCCGGTTCCGGTCGCCGAGGTGCCGGTCGTGCACCAGGCGGTCGAGTTCGGCAACCGCATGGTCACCTTCCTGGTCGTGCTCACCGCGGCGGCCGCGGTGCTGGCCGTGACCCGGGCCCGCCGCCGCCGCGAGGTGCTGATCTACGCGTGGTTGATGCCGGCGTCGACGGTGGTCCAGGCGGTCATCGGCGGCATCACGGTGCTGACCGGTCTGCTGTGGTGGACGGTCGCGGTCCACCTGCTGGCGTCGATGACCATGGTCTGGCTGTCGGTGCTGTTGTTCGTCAAGATCGGCGAGCCCGACGACGGGGTACCGGTCCGGCGGGCGCCGAAAGCGTTGCGGCAACTGGCCCTGCTCAGCGCCGTGGCGCTGTCCGCCGTGCTGGTGACGGGCACCCTGGTGACCGGCGCGGGCCCGCATGCCGGGGACAAGAGCGTCGACCGCACGATTCCGCGGCTGGAGGTCGAGATCACCACGCTGGTGCACACGCACTCGGCGCTGATGGTGTCCTACCTGTCGCTGCTGATCGGCCTCGGGTTCGGCCTGTTGGCCGTGCGCGCACTCCGTCCGGTGCTCCTGCGGCTCGGCGTTCTCGTCGTCCTGGTCGTGGCCCAGGGTCTGGTCGGCACGGTGCAGTTCTTCACCGGTGTGCCCGCCGCACTGGTGGCCGTGCACGTCGCGGGTGCCGCAGCCTGTACCGCCGCGACCGCCGCCCTATGGGCGTCGATGCGAGAGCGGGCCGAGCCCGAACCGGTCGAGAGCTGACTCCACGGCGACGACGAACGCGCGCTGCTGGCGTTCCCGTGTCGATTCGTCCAGTTGCATCCAGCCCAGCGACGGCTCGACGAGCTCGACCTCGAGCACCCGCGGATCGCTGCGCCCGCCGATGACGTCGACCCGCGCGTAGAGCAGCTCCTCGGTCGTCAGGTCCAGATGCGCTGAGGCTGCCGCCAACGCCGCGTGTCCGACGTCCCACACCTCGAAGTCGGGGTCCGCCGGGCTCAGCGTCTCCTGGGCGTAAGTGCCCGACGCGTCGAACCGCGGGGCCTGGCCGGGCTGCTGCAGAATCGGCCCCTTCGTGAAGGCGTGCGACTGTGCGCCGCCGATGAACACCAGCGCGGTCTCGCCGTCCTCGATGCGCGGGTCGTAGGGCTGCACCAGCACGGCGCGGCCCGCGTCCAGCAACCGGGCGGCGTGCCGCCGCGCGTCGTCGTGATCTGAAAAACGCAGCGTGTCAACCGATCCCACGCCGACGGTGGGTTTGACCACAACTCCGTCGCTGTTCGGCAGTCGCACCGTCTCCCCCGGTTCGAAGAATCGGCTCGGCACCGTCGGCACACCCGCCGCGGCCAGGTCGGCCAGATAGCGCTTGTCGGTGTTCCACGGCACCACGCGGGCCGGGTTGAGTAGATTGCGGACCCGCTGCGCCCATTCGAGGAACTCATCGAGCCGGTCGATGTAGTCCCACGTCGCCCGCAGGATCACCAGATCCGCGTCCAGCGTCGCGGGGTCGTCCCAGGACAACCAGCGTGCGTGCAACCCGTGCTTACCCAGCGCCGCGACCAGTCCGGCGTCGTCGCCGTCGCCCTCCGGCAGCGCCGGGCACCCAGCCAACACGATGCGCGGATGGAACAGGTTGGGCCGCGCGAGCTTCATAGTTGGCACGATAGAGCTATGCATGCCATCGAAGTCGCCGAGACCGGCGGACCCGAAGTCCTCACCTACGTCGAGAAGCCGCAACCGACTCCGGGCCCCGGCGAGGTGCTCATCAAGGCCGAAGCCATCGGCGTGAACTTCCTCGACACGTACTTCCGGTCCGGTCAGTACCCGCGGGAGACGCCGTTCGTCGTCGGCAACGAGGTGTGCGGCACCGTGGAGGCGGTCGGCGAAGATGTCGCCGCGTTGAAGGTCGGCGACCGCGTCGTCACCGCTCAGGCCAATGGAGCCTATGCCGAATACAGCGTCGCTCCAGCCGATTTCGTGGCCTACGTACCCGACGGCGTGAGCCCCGAGGCGGCTGCCGCATCTCTACTCAAGGGCATGACCGCGCATTACCTGATCAAGTCGCTGTACCCGGTGCAGCAGGGCGACTCGGTGCTGGTGCACGCGGGGGCGGGCGGCGTCGGGCTCATCCTCACCCAGTGGGCGACCAGCATGGCGGTGCGGGTGATCACCACGGTGTCGACGCCGGAGAAGGCCGAGTTGTCGCGCCAGGCGGGCGCGGTGCGGGTGCTCGACTACCCGACCGACGCCGCGGCGTTCGGCGCCGAGATCAAGGAGATGACGGAGGGTGGCGTCGCCGCCGTGTACGACGGCGTCGGGGCCGCCACCTTCGAGGCCAGCCTGGCCAGCCTGCGGGTGCGGGGCACGCTGGCGCTGTTCGGGGCGTCGAGCGGGCCGGTTCCGCCGTTCGACCCGCAGCGCCTCAACGCGGCGGGTTCGCTGTTCCTCACCCGGCCGACCCTGGTGCACTACACCCGCACGGCCGACGAATTCGCCTGGCGTGCGGGCGAACTTCTCGACGCGATCGCCCAGGGCTCGCTGACGATCACCGTCAGCGAGCGGTACCGCCTCGCCGACGCCGAACAGGCCCACCGGGACCTGCATGGACGCAAGACCGTCGGCTCGGTGGTGTTGGTGCCCTAGCAGCGGCTAGAAGACCGTGGGCAGCGCCAGCACGGAGTCGACGGCGAGGGCCAGGAACACGACGGCCAGGTAGTTGTTCGACTGCAGGAACAGCCGCAGCGGCTTGACCGCCTCGCCGCGGCGCACACCGTTGTAGAGCTGGTGCGCCATCACCAGGAACCATCCGCCCGCCAGCAGCGCCACGGAGGCGTACAGCCAGCCGGTGACGGGTGTGAGCGCCAGCGTCGCGGCGACCGTGAGCCACGTGTAGATCAGGATCTGCTTGGTGACCTGACGTTCGGTGGCGACGGCCGGCAGCATCGGGACGCCCGCGGCGCGGTAGTCCTCCTTGTAGCGCATCGCCAGCGCCCAGGTGTGCGGCGGCGTCCAGAAGAAGATGATCGCGAACATGACCACTGCGGGCCAGGCGATGGTTCCGGTGACCGCGGACCAGCCGATCATCACCGGCATGCAGCCGGCCGCGCCACCCCACACCACGTTCTGCGAGGTGCGGCGCTTGAGCAGCAGCGTGTAGACCAGCACGTAAAACGCGATCGTCGCGCCCGCGAGATGGGCCGACAGCATGTTCGTCGTCCACCACAGCCAGAAGAACGAACCGACGGACAGCGCCAGCCCGAAGATCAGCGCGTGGCTGCGCGGGACCGTGGCCCGCGCCAGCGGCCTGCGCTCGGTGCGCTTCATCACCTTGTCGATGTCGGCGTCGGCCACGCAGTTCAGCGCGTTCGCACCCGCCGCCGCCAATAGCCCGCCGACCAGGGTGTTCATGATGAGTAGCGGGTCGACGGAGCCGCGGCTGGCCAGCAGCATGGCCGGGATCGTCGTGACCAGAAGCAGTTCGATGACGCGCGGCTTGGTCAGTGAAACGTAACCGAGGAGGATGTCGCGGATCCGCGTCCGGAGCGGCCCCGACGACGACATCCGCTCCCCGCCGACGAGGTGGCCGTCGTCGCGAACTCTCACGCAGATACTCCTGTCGAAATCGTCCCAGCGCGGGCGCTTCTACTACAGACGATGGTAGACCGCAGGGCAACGCCGACCTAATCCCGCCCGGCATCTCGCGCCGAGCGGCCTGCATTGGACGACCATCCCGCACTAGGGTGGATGAACGTGCAGCTGAGAAGAGCTCTATGCCGACCAGGAGTGCGCCTGTGACCACACTCGAAGAAATTTCCGCGCTGACCCGCCCGAACCACCCCGACGATTGGACCGAGGTGGACTCGCTGGCGGTCGACACCGTCCGGGTGCTGGCGGCGGACGCGGTGCAGAAGGTCGGCAACGGCCACCCCGGAACCGCGATGAGCCTGGCCCCGTTGGCCTACACGCTCTTCCAGCGCCAGATGCGCCACGACCCGAGCGACGTGCACTGGCTCGGCCGGGACCGGTTCGTGCTGTCGTGCGGACACTCCAGCCTGACCCTCTACATCCAGCTGTATCTCGGTGGATTCGGGCTGGAGCTGAACGACATCGAGTCCCTGCGGACGTTCAAGTCCAAGACCCCCGGCCACCCGGAGTTCCGGCACACCAAGGGTGTCGAGATCACCACCGGCCCCCTCGGACAGGGCCTGGCATCGGCGGTCGGCATGGCGATGGCCTCGCGCTACGAGCGCGGCCTGTTCGACCCCGACACCCCCTGGGGCGAGAGCCCGTTCGACCACTACATCTACGTGATCGCCTCGGACGGCGACATCGAGGAGGGTGTCACCAGCGAGGCGTCGTCGCTGGCAGGCACCCAGCAGCTTGGCAACCTGATCGTCTTCTACGACAAGAACCAGATCTCGATCGAGCACGACACCAACATCGCGCTGTCGGAAGACGTCGCGGCCCGCTACCGCGCCTACGGCTGGCATGTGCAGGAGGTCGAGGGCGGTGAGAACGTCGTCGGTATCGAGCAGGCCATCGCCGAGGCGAAGAAGGTCACCGACAAGCCGTCATTCATCGCGCTGCGGACGATCATCGGATATCCCGCGCCGAACAAGATGAACACGGGCGGCGTGCACGGTTCGGCGCTCGGCGAGGAGGAGGTCGCGGCCACCAAGAAGATCCTCGGCTTCGACCCCGACAAGACCTTCGAGGTGCGCCCCGAGGTCATCGAGCACACCCGCAAGCTCGTGGAGCGCGGGAAGGAGGCACACGCCAAGTGGCAGACCGACTTCGACGCCTGGGCCGAGCGTGAGCCCGAGCGCAAAGAGCTGCTCGACCGACTGCTCGCCCAGAAGCTGCCCGACGGTTGGGATTCCGACCTGACCTACTGGGAGCCGGGCTCCAAGCCGCTGGCGACCCGCGCCGCGTTCGGTCAGGTGCTCAACGACATCGCACCCAAGCTGCCCGAATTGTGGGGTGGTTCAGCAGATCTCGCCGGCAGCAACAACACCACGATCAAGGGTGTGAAGTCGTTTGGCCCGCCGTCGATTTCAACGTCCGACTTCACGGCGGACTGGTACGGCCGGGTGCTGCACTTCGGTGTCCGCGAACACGCGATGGGCGCCATCCTGTCGGGCATCGTGCTGCACGGCCCGACCCGCGCGTTCGGCGGCACGTTCCTACAGTTCTCGGACTACATGCGGCCTTCGGTACGGCTCGCGTCGCTGATGGACATCGACACCATCTACATCTGGACGCACGACTCCATCGGCCTCGGCGAGGACGGCCCGACGCATCAGCCGATCGAGCATCTCGCTGCGCTGCGCGCGATTCCGAACCTGTCCGTGGTTCGCCCGGGTGACCCGAACGAAACCGCGTACGCCTGGCGCAGCATCATCGCCCGCGGCAACGGCAGCGGTCCGGTCGGCTTCATCCTGACGCGCCAGGGCATCCCGGTGCTGGAGGGCACCGACGCCGACGGCGTGGCGCGCGGCGGGTACGTGCTCGGCGGCGGCAACCCCGACGACGCCGACGTGATCATCATCGCCACGGGTTCGGAACTGCAGCTCGCGGTGGAGGCCAGGAAGCAGTTGGCGGAGAAGGACATCACGGCATACGTGGTGTCGATGCCGTGTGTGGAGTGGTTCGAGTCGCAGCCGCAGGAGTACCGCGATTCGGTTCTGCCGCCCCGTGTTTCGGCGCGTGTCGCGGTGGAGGCCGCCGTCGCGCAGAGCTGGTACAAGCTCGTCGGCGACACCGGGGAGATCGTCTCGATCGAGCACTACGGCGAGTCCGCCGACGACAAGACGTTGTTCCGCGAGTTCGGGTTCACCCCCGAGGCCGTGGTGGCCGCCGCGGAGCGATCGATAGACAACTAGTGATCGAAAGGTCTGGAAAGGCATCGGGAAAGGCACAGAAATGGCTCAGAATCCGAATCTCGCAGCGTTATCCGACGCGGGCGTGTCGGTGTGGCTCGACGACCTGTCGCGCGACCGGCTACAGACCGGCAACCTGCAGGAGCTGATCGACACCAGAAGCGTCGTCGGGGTGACCACCAACCCGTCGATCTTCCAGGCCGCGTTGTCGAAGGGCCACGCCTACGACGATCAGGTCAAGGAACTGGCCGAACGGGGTGCCGATGTTGACGCCACCATTCGCACCGTCACCACCGACGACGTCCGCAACGCCTGCGACGTGTTGGCCAAGCAGTACGAGCTCTCCGACGGTGTCGATGGCCGGGTCTCCATCGAGGTCGACCCGCGGCTGGCCCACGACACCGACAAGACCATCCTGCAGGCGATCGAGCTGTGGAAGATCGTCGACCGGCCCAACCTGCTGATCAAGATCCCCGCGACCGAGGCCGGCATCCCCGCAATCGCCTCCGTTCTCGCCGAAGGCATTTCGGTCAACGTCACCTTGATCTTCTCCGTCGAGCGCTACCGCCTCGTGATGGACGCCTACCTGCAGGGTCTGGAGAAGGCCAAGGAGGCCGGCCATGACGTGTCGAAGATCCACTCCGTCGCATCGTTCTTCGTTTCGCGCGTCGACACCGAGATCGACAAGCGGCTGGAGAAGATCGGTTCTGACGAGGCGATGAAGTTGCGGGGCAAGGCAGGTGTGGCCAACGCCCGGCTCGCCTACGCCGCCTACGAAGAGGTGTTCGTCGGCGGAAAGCGCTTCGAGGCGCTCAAGGCCTCCAGCGCCCGCGTCCAGCGTCCGCTGTGGGCGTCGACCGGCGTGAAGAACCCGGACTACTCGGACACCTTGTACGTCACCGAGTTGGTGGCTCCGAACACGGTGAACACCATGCCGGAGAAGACGATCGAGGCCGTGGCCGACCACGGCGTCATCACCGGTGACACGGTCACGGGCACGGCCGAGGAGTCGCAGGCGGTGTTCGATCAGCTCTCGTCGATCGGGATCGATCTGCCCGACGTGTTCCGGCTCCTCGAGGACGAGGGTGTGGAGAAGTTCGAGAAGTCGTGGCTCGAGTTGCTCGAGGCGACGCAGGAACAGCTCAACGCCGCCAAGAAATGACAGACTGGGTGAATCCGCTCCGCGACAAACGCGACAAGCGGATGCCCCGTATCGCGGGGCCGTGCGGGATCGTCATCTTCGGTGTCACCGGTGACCTGTCGCGCAAGAAGCTGATGCCGGCGATCTACGACCTCGCCAACCGAGGTCTGCTGCCTGCGTCGTTCTCGCTGATCGGGTTCGCCCGCAGAGACTGGGCCGACGAGGATTTCGGCCAGGTCGTCTATGAGGCGGTCAAACAGCACGCCCGCACACCGTTTCGCCAGGAGGTGTGGGACCGGCTCGCCGAGGGCTTCCGTTTCGTCCAGGGCACGTTCGACGACGATGCGGCGTTCGCCCGGCTCGCCGAGACGCTCGAGAAGCTCGATGCCGAGCGCGGGACGGGCGGCAATCACGCGTTCTACCTGTCGATTCCGCCGAAGGCCTTCCAGCAGGTGTGCGAGCAGCTGCACAAGTCGGGGCTCGCCAACCCGCAGGAGGGCCGGTGGAGCCGGGTGGTGATCGAGAAGCCGTTCGGTCACGACCTGGCGAGCGCTCGTGAGCTCAACGCCGTCGTCAACAGTGTGTTCCCCGAGGAGTCGGTGTTCCGCATCGACCACTACCTCGGTAAGGAGACCGTCCAGAACATCCTCGCGCTGCGGTTCGCCAACGAGTTGTACGAGCCGATATGGAACAACAACTACGTCGACAGCGTGCAGATCACGATGGCCGAGGACATCGGGCTCGGCGGCCGTGCAGGCTATTACGACGGCGTCGGCGCGGCGCGTGACGTCATCCAGAACCACCTGCTGCAACTGTTGGCGTTGACCGCGATGGAGGAGCCGGTCAGCTTCGGGCCCAAGGAGTTACAGGTCGAGAAGATCAAGGTGTTCTCGGCGACGCAGCCCATGCAGCCGCTGGACCAGACCACCGCTCGCGGGCAGTACGCCGCGGGGTGGCAGGGCAGCGAGAAGGTGGTCGGCCTGCTCGAGGAGGAAGGGTTCTCAAAGGACTCGACGACCGAGACCTACGCGGCCATCACCCTGGAGGTCGACACCCGGCGCTGGGCCGGGGTGCCGTTCTTCCTGCGCACCGGAAAGCGGTTGGGCCGCAGGGTGACCGAGATCGCACTGATCTTCAAGCGGGCGCCGCACCTGCCGTTCGACAAGACGATGACCGAGGAACTCGGCCAGAACGCTCTGGTGATCCGGGTGCAGCCCGACGAGGGCATCACCACCCGGTTCGGATCGAAGGTTCCCGGAAGCGCGATGGAGGTCCGCGACGTGAACATGGACTTCTCCTACGGTTCGGCGTTCGCCGAGGACTCCCCCGAGGCCTACGAGCGGCTGATCCTCGATGTGCTGCTCGGCGAGCCGTCGCTGTTTCCGGTGAACCGCGAAGTCGAATTGTCCTGGGAGATCCTCGATCCCGTGCTCGACCACTGGGCGGCCGGCGGGAAGCCCGAGGCATACGAGGCAGGGACCTGGGGTCCGACGTCCGCCGATGAGATGTTGCATCGCATGGGCCGGGAATGGAGGCGGCCGTGACGAGCGCTAGGAGGCACCACCTGTGATCGTCGATCTGCCGGATACCACCACCAACGACATCAACAAGAAGATCACCGGCCTGCGCGAAGAGGGCGGCGCGATCACGTTGAGCCGGGTGCTCACGCTCGTCATCTCCCTGCACAGCGATGAACTGCTGGAGGATTCGATCGAGGCGGCGAATTTCGCCAGCCGCGAGCACCCCTGCCGGGTGATCGTCGTCGTGCCCGGCGATCGCGATGCGGCCAAGGCCCGACTCGATGCGCAACTGCGAGTCGGCGGGGACGCGGGGGCGGGAGAAGTCGTCTCGCTACGCCTGCACGGGGAACTCGCCGACCACGCCAACAGCGTGGTGCTGCCGTTCCTACTGCCCGATACCCCGGTGGTGGCGTGGTGGCCCGCAGGCGGGCCCCCTGTCCCGGCGAAGGATCCCCTGGGGCGGTTGGCCATTCGACGGATCACCAACGCCACGCAGTGCCCGGATCCGCTGGCGGCCATCAAGAGCCGACTCGAGGGTTATACCGCGGGCGACACCGACCTCTGCTGGGCACGGATCACGTACTGGCGGGCGCTGCTGGCGGCGGCCGTCGATCAGGCCCCGCACGAACCGATCACGTCGGCGGTGGTGTCCGGCCTGCGCGACGAACCGTCGCTCGACGTTCTGGCCGGATGGCTCGCAGCCAGGATCGATGCGCCCGTGCAACGAGTGGTGGGCGATCTGAAGGTCGAGCTCATGCGAAAGAGCGAGACCATCACGCTGACACGGCCCCAGACCGGTGTCACCGCGACTCTGAGCCGCACGAGCAAGCCGGAGGCTCGGCTTCCGTTGGCGCGCAGGGAGGCCAAGGAATGTCTGGCCGAGGATCTGCGCAGGCTCGACGCCGACGAGATCTATTACGAAGCTCTCCAAGGCATCGAGAAGGTGCAGTACGCATGAGCGCGACCGTCGAGCGGTATCCGGACACCGCGGCGCTGGTTGCGGCCGCGGGTGATCGCCTGGTCGCGGCCATCGTGGAGGCGATCGGTGAGCGGGGGTCGGCGCAGATCGTCCTGACCGGCGGCGGCAGCGGTACCGGGTTGCTCAAACGGGTTGCCGAGAGCAGCGCGCGGATCGACTGGTCCAAGGTCCATTTGTATTGGGGCGACGACCGTTTCGTGCCCGAGGATGACGACGAGCGCAACTACAAGCAGGCCCGCGAGGCGCTGCTGGACCACATCGACATCCCGGCGGACAACGTGCATCCGATGGCCGCCAGCGGTGCGGAGTTCGGCGACGACCTCGATGCCGCCGCTGCGGACTACGAGCGTGTGTTGGCCGCGAACGCCGACACCGGTGAACCCGCACCGGACTTCGACGTGCATCTCCTGGGCATGGGCGGTGAGGGACACATCAACTCGCTTTTCCCCCACACTCCCGCCGTGCGCGAAACCGAACGCCTGGTCGTCGGTGTCGAGGACTCCCCCAAGCCACCTCCTCGCCGAATCACGTTGACACTGCCTGCGGTTCGACGCTCGCGGGAGGTGTGGTTCATCGTGTCCGGAGACGCGAAGGCCGACGCGGTGGCGGCGGCCATCGGAGGAGCCGATGCTGATGACGTGCCGGCTGCGGGCGCCGTGGGCCGCGAAGCGACCGTGTGGCTGCTCGACGAGGCTGCGGCAAGCAAGCTCTGAAGCTCAGGCCCCGATCCGCTGCCGAAGAGTCGGTAGCCCCGGGCCGTCGAGCGTCGACAAGAGTGGTCTGCGACCGAGGACGCTCATCAGCAATGAGGCGGCCGGACCGCGGACTTCATCGCCTCGGCCCCACGACTGTTCGATGTCGGTGGCGTGCAGGCGCAGACCCTTGAGCCGGCTGCGAGGGAGGAAGCCGTACGCCTTCGGCCCCGTCAGGAACTCGAGCGCCGGCGCGATGCGTTCGGGGGCCGGTTCGTAGGCGACGCCGAGGGGGATCTTGATGTCGCCGTCGTGCGCAAGGATGTCGGTGAGCCCGGACATGGGACCCGTCACCGGCGGACTGAGGCGATGGTGTGCGCGCCTGCGGAGGGTGTCGGCGATCTCGGCGGCCGGCTGTTGGGCTCGGCGGCGCGCCAACTCGTCGATGGCCCGGCTGATGCCGCCGCGGCGAAGCGCGGTGAGTTGAAACGTCCAGAACCCGTCGGCGAACACGCTCACGATGTGGGCTGCGACCGTCTTGACGCTCCATCCCTCACAGAGGCTGGGAGTCGCCAGCTGTGCGTCGTCGAGGCCGTCGATGAGAGCCGCGATCTGCAGTCGCTCGTCGGCCACCGCCTCGAATACGAATTCGCGGTCCACGGGCATGTCGTCCTCCCTGAGTGCGTCCGATCAGTCGTGTTTCGCCTCGTATCGCAGCAGTACCGTGCCACCGGGGAAGGTGCGATTCTCCAACAGCCGCAGCGTGATCCACGACGGCAGGCTCGGGAAGAACCGAGTGCCACCTCCCACCAGGGTGGGCGCGACGACGATCCGGTACTCGTCCACGAGTCCAGCCTGCACGACGGGTGCGGCCAGCGTCGCACCGGCCACCTCCAGGCTGCCGTCGGTCTCGGCCTTCAGCTTCCTGACCACCTCGACGGGGTCCCCGCGTTCCAGGCGGGAGTTCCAGTCGACGAACTTCAGGGTCCGCGAGAACACGACCTTGGGCATGTCGCGCCAGACGCGCGCGTAGTCGACGGTCACCGGATCGGCGTCCGGAGCTTCGTCCGCGGTCGGCCAGTACGCCGCCATCAGCTCGTACAGTCGCCGACCGTAGAACGACAGCGCGGTCTCGCGCTCGAAGTCGTTCCAGTACTGGTGCAGTTCTTGGCTCGGCTCGGACCAGTCGATGCTGCCTTGTGCGTCGGCGATGTAGCCGTCGACGGACACATTGAAGCCATAGATGAGTTTGCCCACGCGGATCAGACTGCACCCGCGAGAGAAACTCATCGCGACGCCACGCGAGGATCCGACGATCCTCAGTGCCGTTCTAAGACGAACGCCTCGATCCGCCGCTCACCGGCCCAGACTTCTTCCTTGCGCAGAGCCGGATACATGTTCACGCCCCATGCCCAGATGCTCTCTCGCTCCTCCGGTGTGGCGAGCCTGGCGGTGGCATCCCAGGTGTCGCCCGCAATCGTGATCCTCGCCTGCGGGTATGCCCTCAGGTTGTAGTACCAGCCTGGGTGTCTGCTGCCGCCGTAATTGGTCGCGACCACCGCCACGCCGTCGGGGTGCGGAATTCCCAAAAGTGCTACCGTCCGCGGCTTTCCAGATTTGGCGCCGGTGGTGGTGAGGATGACTGTGGGAAGCCCGGCCGCGATTCCGGCGAAGCTGTATCGCCCTCCGCTGATCTTGTTGACCAACAGATCGAGGCGGTGTGCCGTCGGACGAAAGACCACACGGCCGGCCTTCGTTCCGGCAACGCGGCGCAACACCCGATGGAACGGACTTGCGTCGTCGAAGGAGCCAACAGCCATACCGGAATTCTTCCGCCAGCACCGCGACGTGTCAGTGCGTCCGAGTAATATCGCACACATGTTCGAGAGCTGTGATGACGCGGCGGTGGTCGGGACCATCACCGCGGCGTCGCGCGAGCAGAGCGCAGCCTGCGGCCGCGAACTCATGGCCATCGGCGAGCTCTACGCCCGTCGTGCCCCCGAGGACGATCGCGAACGGCTGAACTGGGCCATCGACGGCCACGCGAACGTGGTGGCCGAGGTTGCGGCGGCGTTGAACATCAGTCGGGGCCGCGCGGCGGGCCGCCTTCGCTACGCGATCGACCTGCGCGAGCGCTTGCCCAAGGTCGCTGAGGTTTTCGCTAACGGGCAGATCGACTTCAGGATGATGGCCGCGCTGGTCAGCCGCAGCTCCAATGTCGAGGAGGACGACTGCCTTGCCCGCCTCGACGCGGCGTTCGCGAAATGGGCACCGAAGTGGATGAAGTTGTCCGGCCCCAAACTTCACGAACGCATCGACATGTGGGTGGAGAAGTTCGATCCGGCGGGTGTGCGCGAACCCAAGCCTGAGAGCGATGGTCGGTACGTGCACGTCGGACCGATGGGCAAGGGGATGGTCGGGGTGTGGGCGCGGCTCACCTTCGAGGAGGGTGTCGCGTTCGATACCCGCGTCGACCAGGTCGTGGCCACCGTCTGCGAAGACGACCCGCGCACCCAGGATCAGCGGCGTGTCGACGCGATGATGGCGATGTCCGAAGGCCGGATGTATCTCGTGTGCGGTTGCGGCGCCGAGAATTGCCAAAGCGGTGCCAGCGCTGAGCCGTCCACCCAGATCGTCATCAACGTGCTCGCCGAGCAGGCAACGATCGAAGGCCGGTCGAACAACCCGGGCTTTCTGCCGGGCTACGGTGCGGTGCCGGCGGCGATGCTGCGCGAACAGCTGACGACAGCCAAGTTGCGTCCGGTCACGCTTCCCGAACCCTGCGCCGAGGCTGGGTACCGGCCGTCGGCGGCGCTGGCCCGCTTCATCCGGTGGCGCGACCTGACGTGCCGGTTCCCGGGGTGCGACGTCCCCGCTGAGCAATGCCAGATCGACCACACGATCCCCTGGCCGATAGGACCGACTCACCCGTCAAACCTCAAGCTGCTGTGCGTGTTTCATCATCTGCTGAAGACGTTCTGGATCGGCGAGGGCGGCTGGAGCGACCAGCAGTTGCCCGACGGAACGGTGATCTGGCGAGCGCCGAGTGGGCGGACGTACACCACGACACCGGCCGGTGCGGAGTTCTTCCAGCAGCTGGCGGTGCCTACCGGCCAGGTCGAGATCACGCAGTCGAACCCACCGGCTTCCGGACACCGCGGAGCGATGATGCCGCTGCGTCGTCACAGCCGGGCCGAGGACAGGGCCTACCGCATCGCGCTCGAGCGGCAACACAATGCCGCGCGGATCGCCCGAAAACAACTACTCCTCTCTGAGCGCATCGCCAGGGACGACGAACCGCCGCCCTTCTGACAAATCGTCGGTGCCATCACGGAAACCCGCCTCGTAGTCCACCGAGGTAGATCGGACCGTGACGTTGCGTGGGTCCATCACGCATTGCCGAGACGTGGACGCTCTATGGCTCATATCTGTTCAGACGACGGGTTCCGCCCGGCGGTTCCACCGACTGCGGTCATAATGGCCGTCATGGCAGACAAGGGTGGTCGGCCGGTGCGCACCGGACCCGAACGGATCAGGAAGCTCGCACAGGCGGCGCTGAACGCCGACGTCACAGTCGAGCAGGTCGACACCATCCTGGAGGGGCTGAGCGAGACGCTCGAGGACCTCAACAGCTCGACGGCCAACCTCGATGCCACCCTGGAGCGCTTCAACGAGACGATCAACCAAATCAACGAGTTGGCGCCACGCCTCAACGGCGTCGTCGACCGCATGGAAGGCATCGTCAGTCGCGTCGAGCGGATCGTCGGTCTTGGCGAGTCCGTGATCTCTCCACTGGCCGCGACCGAACAGGTGGTGCGCGGCGCGGTGAACAGGGTGCGCCGGTCCGCCGGCCTCTGATCGCCGGTCTAGCCGCTGTTGCGCAGCGCGGTCGCCAAACCGCTCATCGTCAACAGAATCCCCCGCTGCACAAGTTCGTCGTCATCCCCGGATCGATAGCGACGCAACAACTCAACCTGTAGGTGGTTTAGCGGTTCGAGATACGGGAAACGATTGAACACCGAACGCGCCAGCGCCGGGTTGTCCGCCAGCAGATCGTCCTGACCGGTGATCAGCTTGTGCATCCGGATCGTCCGGTCGTGTTCGTCAACGATCTTGTCGAACACCCGCCGCCGCAGCTCCTCGTCGTCGACCAGTTCGGAATACCGCGCCGCCAGTCCGAGATCGGATTTCGCCAGCACCTGCGCCATGTTCGACAGCACGGTGCGGAAGAACGGCCACCGCCGGTACAGGTCCCGCAAGACCTCGACGCGCTCCTCCTCCGACTCGGGCCCCTCGGCGATCCACTCCTCGAAGGCCTTCCCGGTGCCGTACCACCCGGGTAGCATCACCCGCGACTGGCTCCACGCCAACACCCACGGGATCGCTCGCAGGTCCGCGATCGACGTCGTCGGCTTGCGCGACGACGGCCGGCTCCCGATGTTCAGTGCGCCGATCTCACTCACCGGCGTCGACGCCTTGAAATAGTCGACGAAACCCGGTGTCTCGTGCACCAATTCGGCGTACGCCCGCTGCGCTCGCGCAGCCAGGTCGTCGAGCACCTCATACGCCGGGCCCGCTTCGTCGCCGAGTCCCTCGACATCGAGCAGTGTGGCCTCCAACGTGGCGGCCAGGAGGGTCTCGAGGTTGCGAGACGCCACCTGCGGCTCCGCGTATTTCGCCGCGATCACCTCGCCCTGCTCGGTGAGCCGCAGCGACCCGTTCACCGCGCCGGGCGGCTGGGCCAGGATGGCGTCATAGCTGGGACCGCCGCCCCGACCCACGGTGCCACCGCGACC
Organism: Mycobacterium sp. E136; assembly: GCF_001666865.1. Taxonomy (NCBI): domain Bacteria; kingdom Bacillati; phylum Actinomycetota; class Actinomycetes; order Mycobacteriales; family Mycobacteriaceae; genus Mycobacterium; species Mycobacterium sp. E136. Next base: position 28,646 of record NZ_LZJE01000243.1, on the reverse strand, counting down.
GTGGAAGAGCCGCAACCGGATTCCGGTCTTGCGCGCCGACTCCACCAGGTCGAGTTCGGCCCGGTACAGCGCCCAGTTGGCCGCCAGGTACCCGCCATCCTTGTTCGAGTCGGAGTAGCCGAGCATCACCTCTTGGCTCTCGCTGCGCGCCGAGACGATCGAGCGGTACACCGGAAGGTCCAGCGCCGCTTCGAGGATCGAGGAGCCGCGCTGCAGATCGTCGATGGTCTCGAACAGCGGCACGATGCCCACCGGGGCGTACGGCTTCTCCCCCGACACATCGAGCAGCCCGGCCTCCTTGAGCAGGATCGCCGCCTCCAGCATGTCCGACACCGACTCGCACATCGAGATGATGTAGTTCGGCACCGCCCGCGCACCGAGGACCCGCACCGCCCGCGCCGCCGCCGCGACGATGTCGAGTTCCTTGCGGGCCAGTTCGGACAGCTCCGCACCGTCCTTGACCAGCGGCCTACGGGTCGACAGCTCGCCGGCCAGCAGCTCGACGCGGTCGGCTTCCGTCAGCGAGCCGTAGTCGGGGTGCACGCCCGCCCAGGCCAGGAGCTCGGCGATGACTTCCTCGTGAACCTCGGAGTTCTGCCGCATGTCGAGACCGCAGAGGTGAAATCCGAAGGTGCGCACGGCCTCCCGCAGTCGGGCCACGCGATCGTCGGCCAGCACCGCGCTGCCGTTGGTCCGCAACGATTCGTCGACCACGTCCAGATCGGAAAGCAACTCCGCGGGCGACTCGTAGCGCTCGAGCCCTAGATCGAGTTCGTGCTCGGGCTGCTCGTCGAGGATTTCCTTCGCCGTCGACGTCAGCCGGGAGTGGATCACCCGCAACGCTCGGCGATACGGCTCGTCGGCCCGCGCGGGTTCCTCGCAACGCGCGGCCAACGCTTCGAGCCCCTCGCTGATCCGGACCAGCCGCGCCGACATCGACAGCTCCTCTTCCAGCGCTGTGATCTCGGCGAAGTAGTGGTCGAACGCCGTATAGGCCGCCCGGCCGGTCGCGAGCCGGACGACCTCGGCGGTGACGTTGGGGTTGCCATCCCGATCCCCGCCGATCCACGACCCGGGCCGCACGATCGGTTCGTCCAGCAGCCCGACGTCGGGCCAACGAGATTGCAACTCGGTGCGCACATCGGCGTTCACCCGAGGAATGACCTCGAAGAACGCGGCCGGGTAATACCGCAGGCCCGTTTCGATCTCGTCCTGAATCTTTAACCGCGACAACCGAACCAGTGCCGTCTGCCACATCGTCAGGATGTGGCGGCGCAGCTCGCTCTCGATGTCTCGGCCGTCGGCCTGCTCATGCCCGTGTAGCCGCAGCCGCATCAGCTCGGTGATGCGGTGCTGCGTGTCGAAGATCGTGCGTCGCCTGGTCTCGGTCGGGTGCGCGGTGATCACCGGCGACACCATCGCACCGGTGAGGGCCTCGGCAACAGTATCGGCGTCGAGGTCGACCGCGTCGAGCTTAGCGTAGGTCGCAGCGAGGGTGCTGTTTTGCGGCGGCTCCCCTGCTGCGACATGGATGGCGCGGCGCCGCTCCCGGTGGATGTCCTCGGCGACGTTCGCGAGCAGCGCGAAATGGGTGAACGCGCGGATCACCGGGATCGCCTGGCGGACCTCAATCCCGTCAAACATGTCCGCCAGCTCCGCGCGGTCGATTTCCGAGCGGCGCACCCGGAACGATTCGACGCGGGCGCGCTCGACCAGATCGAAGACCTCGTCACCGTTCTGTTCACGGACGGTGTCGCCGAGGATGGTGCCGAGGAGTCGGATGTCCTCACGCATCGGCTCGGTGGCGTCGCGACCGACCTTGGTCCGCCTGACCGCGCCTATCGGTTCGAGTCCGGCGACTTCAGCCATGAGTCAAGTATCGACGGCTCCGGGCCGGGCCGCACAGCGAGGTGCGCAGAATCAGCTGTACTTGATCAGAAGTGCGACGCCGACGATCGAGACGAGCCAGATGCCGGTCACGAACAGCGTCAACCGGTCGAGGTTCTTCTCCACGACCGTCGAGCCCGACAGGCTGGACTGAACGCCGCCGCCGAACAGCGTGGACAGGCCGCCGCCCTTGGCGCGATGCAGCAGCACCAGGAGCACAACCAAGACACTGGTCACTACCAGGGTGATCTGCAGGGCCAATTCCATGGGCGCAAGACTACCTAATCGACGACGACGCTCACTAATCGGCGCGCTACGGCAGGGGCCCGCCGGCCGCGATGGCCGACAGCGTGGCGAACTGCTCGCCGTCGAGCGACGCGCCGCCGACCAGGGCTCCGTCGATGTCCTCCTGCGCCACGATGTCGCCGACGTTCTTGGCGTTGACCGACCCGCCGTACAGCACCCGAACCCCGGCAGCCACCTGCGGCGACGCCAGCTTGCCCAGCTCGTCGCGGATCGCCTTGCAGACCTCCTGGGCGTCGGCCGCGCTGGCCACCCGGCCGGTGCCGATGGCCCACACCGGCTCGTAGGCGATCACGGCCTGCCCGATCTGCTCGGCCGTCAGGCCCGCCAGCGACCCCCGCAGCGACTCCACGTTGTGCTCGACGTGGTTACCCGCCTCACGGACCTCGAGTTGCTCACCGATGCAGATGATCGGCACCAGCCCGTGCCGGAAGGCGGCCGCCGCCTTGGCGGCCACGATCGCGTCGTCCTCGTGGTGGTAGGTGCGTCGTTCGGAGTGTCCGACGACGACGAAGGTGCATCCCAGCTTGGCCAGGAACGCGCCGCTGATGTCGCCGGTGTAAGCGCCCGAATCGTGCTGTGAGAGATCCTGCGCGCCGTACGTCAGCAGCAGCTTGTCGCCGTCGACGAGGGTCTGGACGCTGCGCAGATCGGTGAACGGCGGGATCACCGTCACGTCGACCTTGTCGAAGTACTTCGCCGGCAGGGCGAATGCGATCTTCTGTACCAGCGCGATCGCCTCGAAGTGGTTGAGGTTCATCTTCCAGTTGCCGGCGATCAGCGGCTTACGGCTCACGATTCGAGTACCTCTCACTCTTCCAAAACAGCGATACCGGGCAGTTTCTTGCCTTCAAGGTATTCCAGCGAGGCCCCGCCCCCGGTCGAAATGTGGGAGAAGCCCTCTTCGTCCAGTCCGAGCTGCCGGACCGCGGCCGCGGAATCGCCTCCGCCGACGACGCTGAAGGCGCCCTTGCCGGTCGCGGTAATGATCGCCTCGGCGACGCCCTTGGTGCCCGCTGCGAACGCCGGGAATTCGAACACGCCCATCGGGCCGTTCCAGAACACGGTCTTGGCGTTGGACAGCAGCGTGGTGAAGCGCTTTACCGAACCCGGGCCGATGTCGAGACCCATCTTGTCCTCGGGAATCTTGTCGGCGGCGACGACGTCGGCCGTCGCGTCCGCGGCGAACTTGTCGGCCACCACGATGTCGACCGGGACGTGGATCACGTCGGCGTAGGTGTCGAGCAGCTTGCGGCAGGTCTCGATCATGCCCTCTTCCAGCAGCGAGGTACCGACCGAAACACCCTGTGAGGCAAGGAATGTGAAGCACATGCCGCCGCCGATGATCAGGCTGTCCGCCTTTTCCGCCAACGACTCGATGACCGCCAGCTTGTCGGAGACCTTCGACCCGCCGAGCACCACCGCGTAAGGCTTGTCGGTCGAGGTGGTCAGCTGCTCGAGCACCTTCACCTCGGCGGCCACCAGCGTGCCCGCATAGTGCGGGAGCAGGGTCGCGACGTCGTACACCGACGCCTGCTTGCGGTGCACCACGCCGAAACCGTCGGAGACGAAAGCTCCGTCGTCGCCGACGAGTTCGACGAGCTGCTTGGCCAGCGCCAGGCGTTCGGCGTCGTCCTCGCTGGTCTCGCGGGCATCGAAGCGGATGTTCTCGAGCAGCAGGATGTCGCCGTCGGTCAGTCCTTCGGCACGGGCGAGCGCGTCGGTGCCGACGACGTCACCGGCCAGCTGAACGTGGCGACCGAGCTGCTCCCCCAACGCCTTCGCGACCGGAGCCAGCGACAGCTTCGGATCGGGCTCACCCTTGGGCCGGCCCAGGTGCGCGGTGACGATCACCTTGGCACCCGCGTCGGAAAGCGCCTTCAGCGTGGGCACCGACGCGGTGATACGACCCGGGTCGGTGATGTTGCCGTCGTCGTCGAGCGGGACGTTCAGATCCGAGCGGACCAGCACGCCGCGATCCGAAACACCTTCGCCGAGAAGGTCTTCCAGAGTCTTGATGCCCACGGCGTCAGAGCGACTTGCCGACAAGCGCGACCAGGTCGACCAGCCGGTTGGAGTAACCCCACTCGTTGTCGTACCAGGACACGGTCTTGGCCTGGTTGTCGATCACCTTGGTCAGGCCGGCATCGAAGATCGAGCTGTGCGGATCGGTGACGATGTCGCTGGAGACGATGGGTGCGTCGTAGTACTTGAGAATGCCCTTGAGCGGACCGTCCGCAGCCGCCTTGAACGCCGCGTTGATCTCATCGGCCGTGGCCGACTTCGACAGCTCGGCGGTCAGGTCGGTGCACGAACCCGTGGGGATCGGCACGCGCAGCGCGTAGCCGTCGAGCTTGCCCTTGAGTTCGGGGAGCACCAAGCCGATCGCCTTGGCGGCGCCGGTGGAGGTCGGGACGATGTTCAGGGCGGCGGCGCGAGCGCGGCGCAGGTCCTTGTGCGGACCGTCCTGCAGGTTCTGGTCCTGGGTGTAGGCGTGGACCGTCGTCATCAAGCCCTTGACGATGCCGAACTCGTCGTTGAGCACCTTGGCCAGCGGGCCGAGGCAGTTCGTGGTGCACGAGGCGTTGGAGATGATGTTCTGGCTGCCGTCGTACTTGTCGTCGTTGACGCCGAGAACGATCGTGATGTCCTCATCGGTGGCGGGCGCGGAGATGATGACCTTCTTGGCGCCGGCGTCCAGGTGGCCCTGCGCCTTGTCGCGCTTGGTGAAGATGCCGGTCGACTCGACGACCACGTCGACCCCGAGATCGCCCCAGGGCAGGGCCGACGGGCCTTCCTTGACCTCGAGCGCCTTGATCTTCTGATCGCCGATGACGATGGTGTCGTCGCCCTCGAGGCTGATCTCGGCGGGGAACCGGCCGAGGATCGAGTCGAATTTCAGCAGGTGCGCCAAGCTGGCGTTGTCGGTGAGGTCGTTGACGGCAACGATCTCGATGTCGGTGCTCTTGCCCTCGGCCTTCTGCGCGGCGAGCGCCCGGTAGAAGTTGCGCCCGATGCGGCCGAAGCCGTTAACGCCAACCCGGATGGTCACTGGTCTCTCCCTTAGTTGCCTCAGCGTGTAGTGCTCGACCGCCAGCCTAGTGGTGTGATAGCGGCCACGTGCCACTTGGTCAGCCATGATCAGCGGGCGCTCGGTACCGGGGACCTCTGCGGGGTGCATTTGTGACCTTCGTCCCTGCCCGCTGGGCACGCGACACTCGGATATTTTCTCTATGACGGTCGATGACCAGCGCTCTCTCGGCGACGACGCTAAAGCGGCAGCCGCCAAACGCGCGGCGGAACTTCGCGACCTCAACGCCCGATTGGCGGTGGGCCGGCGAGTCGACGCGGCCGACGTGGAACACGCCACCTTGCGCGCCCACGAAGCCCACGCCCGCGCACGCATGGCGCATCTCGCCGCTGCCGAGCGTCACCGACTCGCGGCTGAGGCCCATGAGCGTGCCGCCCAAGTGCACCGACGTGCTGCAGCGAAGGGGATCGGCGACGTCGCCACCCATCTGAAGGCCGTCGCGATCCATGAAGCCGCCCGCGACGCTGACTATGAGGGCGCCGAGGTGGCCATGCGAATGGCACGCGGGGAGTAGACGCCGACGGTCACAGCACCGCGAGGTTCTGGTCTGCGTATGGGTTGCCGAGCCATTTCCGACGAATTCGCTGGAGGGTCCCGTCGGCCTCCAGTTCGGCCTGCGCGACGGTGAGCCGCCCGAGCAGCGCCTGATCCCCGAGCGAAACCGCGATGGCGATGTCCTCGACGGTGATGCCGCGCTGGACCACCTCGACACCTGGAATCGATCTCGCCAGCTCGGTCAGCACCGGCGCGAGCTTCATCACGGCGTCGCAGTCACCGCTGGACAGGTCGGTCAACGCGTCGCGAATCGAGCCGTAGTCATAGAGGCGGACGGTGCTCGCCTTGCCCTCCGCGACAAGCCGCTCGGCGATCCGCTGGCTGGTGCTGCCCCGCTGCACGCCGATGGTCTGGCCCTCCAGGTCGTCGACGGAGGTGACGCCCGGCAGCCGACGAGTGTCGACGGCCAGCGACTGACCGGAGATGAGGTACGGCGGCAGGAACGTCGCCTTCTGCTCGCGCTCGGGCGTGACGGTGGTCCCGGCGGCGACGCAGTCGTATCCCGATCCCAGCGCATCGAAGATGCCGTCGAAGTCGGCGCCCTCATAGGACACGAATTCGACTGTCGCGCCGACCTTGTCGCCGAGCGCTCGCATCAGGTCGATGTCGAGGCCACCGTCGTCGGGCATCCCGTTGAAGGGCGGGTCGGGCTTGGCCACGCCGACTTTCAGTGTCTCCATGAAACTCATTCTCCCCGACTGCAGCGCTCGAAGAACCCGCTAGAGCCAAACCGTGAATCAAGCCACGCCGATTACACCTTGACGGCCCGAACCCAGGTGTTATTGGTCGATGTGGTCGTAGGCGTAGGTCGCAATTGACGCAACGGTCATGGCGGCGCCCTTCCGAGCCAGATACTCGTACTCATCTGCCCGAGGACTTCGCGCATGTGCGCAGTCCCGAGGCTGGACTTGAGATACGTTGAGCGGCCGGGGCAGTCACGAAGCATGCAGAGTCCGAGCTCGACTCGACCGCCGAGTCTCGTCAGCGACGTCGGCGTCATCGGCGGCACGGCTGAGCACCGTCCCGAAGTAATCGTTGTCGCGAAGTTCGGCTTCACCGGGCGGGATGCCCATCGATTTGCAGCTTCTATGGCGGCTCCTGGCGAGGCGAATGCCGCATACACCGTCGCCAGTGTGCTTGAACAGGAGGCCATCATGGTCTCGATCGCCGATCGCAACACCTTGCCGTGCACCGCGAGCGCCGCGCGCATCTCATCCGGTCGGACTCCCATCGTCGTGTCAAGCCCTCGATGTCGGCGAACAAGAAGGTCACGACGTCACGGGGTTTCACGTCGCGCGCTCGAGTTCTGCTCGCGCTCGGTCGATCTGGTCGTAGGCGTACGTCACCATCGCTGACGGCGTCATCGTCTCACCTTTCGTGACAAGCGCTTCGTATGTCTGCAGGTCGAGATGTTCCCGAATACGCGCGACTGTGGTACTTATCTGCGGGTTGGCAACGGTGGCCATGGGGTTGAGCGCGGCAAAGCTCGAGACAACGGCGGCCGCGGCTAACTGCCCTACCCGCTCAAGGATCGTTGCGAGCGTGATGAGCGGCGAATGCGGGAAGGCGACACTGCCCGCATTGAGGTAGTTCCGCAACGCCAGCGTGATGTGATCCAGCGCAGCCAGGGGATCGCCATGGTCGACCTCGAGCGACGCCAGGATCGCCGCCATGTGTGATTCGTTGAAGCGGTTGCCGGTTTCTCGCGTTGTGACCAGCCCGCGCCGCGCGGTGTAAAGCGCCCGGAGGGGGTCGGCGTCGCGATAGGCCCACGCTGTTGAGAGCAGCGCATATGAGAGCGCCCACGGATTGGCCGTGGCTTCAGCGGCCTCGACAAGACCGTCCGCCGCGGTGATTGCCTCTTCGGCACGGCCGGCGAACACTAGCGCGTTCACCATCGCCGACCTGGTGAACCCATGCGTGTCCTTGCCGCCCTCGACGAATTCGCAGCACCACTCGAGATACCGCTCCGGCTGGCCGATCATTATGTAGGCGCCACCTGCCAGACCGTCAAGGCCAAACGGGATATCTACGCAGGCAGGTCGTTTCGCTTTTGGTATCTCCTCGGTGTAGGCGAGACCCTGCTCGGTTCGACCGGTCTGGTAGCACAGCGATGCCACCTGAAGCAGGTATGCGAGCCGGGGGTGGGCGACCGCGCGGGCGTTTTCGATCAGTTCCTCGGCCCACGTGGACGGTTCGTAGTTCTCGGCGAGAGTACCCACGAGTCCGACGAATGTGGCGATGGTTGCGGCGGTATCGATGTCGTCGTGGTCCGCCGCCCAACGAAATGCCGTGCGCATATTCCCCAGCTCCGTGAGGATCCATTCATATGCCTCACGCTGCCGTGGGCCGTCCCACAGAGTCATGACGAAGTCTTCCCGGCCCGCGAAGTACCGAGCGTGGATTGCTCGGACCTCATCTGCCGCGTCCGACTCAACGAGGTGGTCCTCGGCGAACTGCCGGATGGTCTCCAACATCGAGTACCTGGTTCGCCCACCCACTCGATCCGCGATGAGTAACGACTTTCGCACCAGTGTATCCAGGCGGCCCAGCACGGCGTATTCGTCGTCCGCGAGTTGTGCCACGGCGCATGCGCTGTCGAGGTCAAATCCGCCGGCGAAGACCGAACATCGATTCAGCAGCGACTTCTCCGCACCCTCGAGAAGCTCGTACGACCAGGCGACCGCGTGGCGCAATGTCTGGTGACGTTCCATGCCTCGACGAGAACCCACGAGTAACTTGAATCGCTGTCCGAGGCGATCTCGCACCTCGGTCGCCGTCATCGAGGCCATCCGCGATGCCGCCAATTCGATCGCCAACGGAATGCGGTCGAGGCGTCGGCATATCTCTTCGACGGCTTCCGGCTCGTCTGCCGAAAAGGTCGGTGCGACACTGCGAGCGCGTTCAATGAACAAATCGACGGCGGAGTCGATGTCGAGCGATCGCAGCGGCCATACCTGCTCCTCCGTGACGCCCAATCCTTCTCGACTGGTGGCGAGGATCTGCACCGTCGATGAGGCAGTGAGAATCGCTTCGACCAAGTCGGCAGCCGCATCGAGAACATGCTCGCAGTTGTCGAAGACAAGAAGGCGCACGCGACCGTCGAGTGCAGAGGCCACCGATTCTGAGACGTTCATGCCCGGCTGAACGGTAATGCCCAGCACCGCGGCGACCACGTCTGGCACCGCATCGGGATCCAAGACGGCTGCTAGCTCGAAGATCCATGTGCCGTCGGGGAATTCGGGGGACAGCTGCGCGGCAGCCTCGAGTGCCAGCCGTGTCTTGCCGACTCCCCCGACTCCGGTCAAGGTGACGAGACGCCGTGACCGGATGGCCGCCATGATGTCGACAAGCTCGCCATCGCGCCCCACCAGGTTGGACGTGGCGCGCGGCAAGTTTCCCGGGGTCGGATCGACTGTCCGAAGGGGCGGGAAATCATCCTGCAGGCCCGGTACCCGCAGCTGGTGCACGGTGACCGGGCTGGCGACATCGCGCAGCCGTCGGGGTCCCAGATTCACCAGCTCGATCCCGCTGAGCAGACCGGCCGTCGAGTCGGCGACAAGGATTTGACCACCGTGCCCAGCCGCCATCACCCGCGCGGCACGATTGAGCACCGTTCCGAAGTAATCGTTGTCGCGTAGCTCGGCTTCACCGGTCGCGATCCCCATCCGAACCGGCAGCTGCAACTCCCGTTGTGCATCGATCGCCGCCCGCACCGCCGCCACTGGCGATTCGAACGCAGCAGCCATCCCATCCCCGGAATGGCTGAACACAAAACCGTCATGCGCCTCAATCGCCGACCGCAACACCTTGTCGTGCACCGCAAGAGCAGCCCGCATCGCATCCGGATCGGACTCCCACCGACGCGTCGACCCCTCGATATCGGTGAACAGAAACGTCACTACCCCCGACGGTTTCACGTCGCTCGCTCGAGATCTGCTCACGCCTCGTCGATCCGCTCGTAAGCGTAGGTGGCCATGGCGCCGGCGGTCATCGATGCGCCTTTCCTGGCCAACAATTCGTACGTCGAGTCGCCGAGAACTTCGCGTAGGTGCGCGATCACCTTGTCGAGGTTCGGAAACGAAGCCGCCATCACGCGTGCCGCGCGGTTGAGCACCGTGCCGAAGTAGTCTCCGTCGCGAACCTCGGCCTCCCCGGTCGCGATCCCCATGCGCACCGGCAGTTGCAATTCCCGTTGTGCATCGATGGCGGCCTCGACGGCGGCGCTGGGCGAAGCGAACGCGGCGGCCACGCCGTCCCCGCTGTGGCTGAACAGGAATCCGTCGCGCGCCTCGATTGCCGACCGCAGCAGTTTGTCGTGAGCGGCCAAGGCAACGCGCATCGCGACTGGATCGGCCTCCCATCGACGGGTCGAGCCCTCTACATCGGTGAACAGGAACGTCACGACGCCCGACGGCGCATTCATCATGACCGCCCGAGTTCTGCTCGCGCCTGGTCGATTTGGTCGTAGGCGAAGGCCGCCACAGCCGATGCCGTCATCGACTTACCATGCTGGGCCAGGTCTTCGTACCGTTCGTCCCCCAGCAAGTCGCGTAGATGCGCAACCGTGGCCTCGATTTCCGGGATGGTGACCATGGTGATGGGACTGTGCGCGAAACCCAGAAGTGTCGCGGCCTCCTCATACCTCCCACGTCGGTCCAGCAGAACGGCGAGATTGGCCAACGGCACCCCAATCACGGCGATGTTGCCGGAGTCGCGGTAATTGCGGACGGCCAATGCGATGCAGTCCAGCGCAGCCAGGGGATCACCATGTTCGGCTTCTACGCGGCCCAGTGTCATCGCCAGGATCGATCCGTTCGCGCGAACGCCATTGTCCCGCGCGACTCTCAACCCACGGCGCAGCGCCTCGAGGGCCGCCGCTGGATTAGTGTCCCGCCATACGTATCCGTATGCCAAGAGCGCGTACGACATCGCGAACGGATTCCGTTGAGTCTCGGGGTTCTCGAGCAGGTCGGCCGTGACGGCCATGGCCTCGGCCGGACGATCGGCGATGGCCAGCGCCATGGCAAGGGACGACCTGACGAAGGCGTGTGTGTCAGGACTCAAAGCAAGCTCTGCACGACACAATTCGACCCACAGGTCGGCACGTCCGACAGATAAATAGGCGCCACCGAGATTGCAGTAGACGGCGCCTAACGGTCCATTCCACTTCAAACCGTCGCGGACATCGCGAAGCGCCATGTGGCCCGCCTCGCCGTAGCGCAGACCGTCCTCAATCCGTCCCATGAAGTAGCAGAACGAGGCGATGACGTACAGGTATCCGAGGTGCGGGTTACGAGACACCTTGGCCGCTTCGAGGATCTCCTCGGCCCACGACGTCGACTCGTAGTTCTCGATGCACATGCCGAGGAAGCCGGCGAATGTCGTGATGGCGGCGGCGGTATCGATGTCCGCGTGGTCAGCGGCCCAGCGGAAGGCGATGCGCAGATCGGGCAGTTCTGTCATGAACCATTGGTAGGACTCGCTTTGGCGCGGGCTGTCCCACAGATCCAGGACACGCTCCGACCGCGTCGCAAAGTGTTGTGCGTGCGCGTTTCGCGCTTCCTCGGCATGTCCCGCACCGGCCAGTCGTTCCTCCGCGAACTCACGAATAGTCTCGAGCATGGAGAAGCGCGTCGGCACCACAGCGTGGTCGGCCGTCAGCAAGGACTTACGAACCAGCGAATCCAACAGGTCGAGGACCGTGTACTCGTCCGCCCCATCGACTCCGCCGACCGCACAAGCACTTTCGAGGTTAAAGCCTCCCGCGAATACGGAACACCGCTCGAGCAATCTCTTTTCCGCCTCTGCGAGCAGGTCGTAGGACCATGCCACCGCGTTGCGCAGCGTTTGGTGACGACCCAAAGCTCTACGGGATCCGACGAGAAGCGCGAATCGCCGGTCAAGATGATCTCGGATTTCTTCGATGCCTATGGACGAAGTCCGTGACGCAGCCAGTTCGATCGCCAACGGCAGGCAGTCGAGACGCCGGCAGACTTCGCGAACGATGGGCCCGTCGTCGAGCGCCATGCCTGGCGCAACGTTGTGGGCACGCTGGATGAACAGATCGACCGCGGCTGCGAGTTCGAGCGATCGCACTGGCCACACCTGCTCATCGTTCAGCGCCAGGCCTTCACGGCTTGTGGCGAGCACCTTGACAGTCGATGAGGCTCCGAGAATGGTTTCGATGAGATCTGCAGTCGCATCGAGTACATGCTCGCAATTGTCGAATACCAGCAGGCGCAGGCGACCTTCGAGGGTGCTCGCTACCGAATCGGCCATGGTCCTGCCGGGTTGCTGGGTGACACCGAGCACCGCCGCGACGGCATCGGGCACTGCGGCCTCGTCGTTCACGGCCCCGAGTTCGAAAAGCCACACCCCATCTGGAAATTCGTTCGACAACTGTTCAGCGACCTCCAACGCCAGCCGTGTTTTTCCCACCCCTCCCACGCCGGTCAACGTAAGCAACCGTCGAGCCCGGATGGCGCCGGCGAGCTCCGCCACCTCAGCCTCACGTCCCACCAACGGAGCCGGGACGCGACGCAGGTTTCCCGATCCGGAGTCGAGTGCCCGAAGCGGCGGGAAGTCAGCGCGCAGACCCGGTGCTCGCAGCTGAAAAAGCGTTACCGGCACCGACACATCGCGCAACCGCCGCGGGCCCATATCGATGAGTTCGACGCCGTCGAGCAGAACCGCCGTCGAACCGGCGACCAGAATCTGACCGCCGTGCCCGGCCGCCATGACCCGCGCCGCACGATTGAGCACAGCCCCGAAGTAGTCATTGTCGCGAAACTCGGCCTCACCGGTCGCGATACCCATGCGCACCGGCAATTCCAACTCCCGCTGGGCGTCGACGGCGGCCCCGACGGCAGCGCTCGGCGACGCGAACGCGGCCGCAAGACCATCACCGCTGTGGCTGAACACGAACCCGTCACGCGCTTCGATGGCCGACCGCAACACCTTGTCATGGCAAGCGAGCGCCACCCGCATGGCATCCGCGTCGGACTCCCACCGACGAGTAGAACCCTCGATATCGGTGAACAGGAACGTCACGACTCCGGTGGGCGGGTCACCCGCGGACACAACTGAAGTGTCGGCCGAGTGGCCGCTTGTCACACGCTTTTCGCCGAAATGGCTGCCGTGTGGCGACTCGAGCTAAGCGTCCTCGAGCAGGTCCGGCGTGACGGCCGACTCGGTGTCCGGAATTCCGTCCTGCTTGGCCTTGCGGTCGGCCATCGACAGCAACCGTCGAATACGGCCCGCCACAGCGTCCTTCGTCATCGGCGGTTCCGCGAGCCGGCCCAACTCCTCCAACGACGCCTGCCGATGTTCCACCCGCAGCTTGCCCGCGGCGGCGAGGTGATCGGGCACCGTATCGCCCAGGATCTCCAGCGCCCGTTCCACTCGAGCGGCCGCGGCGACCGCCGCACGTGCCGAGCGACGCAGGTTGGCGTCGTCGAAATTGGCCAGCCGGTTGGCCGTGGCCCGCACCTCGCGTCGCATCCGACGCTCTTCCCACGTCAACCGGGTGTCCTGCGCACCCATCCGGGTGAGCAGGGCGCCGATCGCCTCGCCGTCGCGCACCACCACCCGATCGGTTCCGCGCACCTCGCGCGCCTTGGCACTGACCCCCAACCTGCGGGCAGCGCCGACGAGTGCCAGCGCTGCCTCCGGACCAGGGCAGCTGACTTCCAACGCCGACGACCGCCCCGGCTCGGTGAGCGACCCGTGCGCCAGAAATGCGCCGCGCCAGGCTGCTTCGGCGTCGGCCACACTGCCGCCGACCACCTGCGCGGGCAGCCCCCGCACGGGCCTGCCGCGCAGATCGAGCAGACCGGTCTGCCTGGCCAGCGCCTCGCCGTCCTTGGCCACCCGTACCACATACCGGGTGCTCTTGCGGATTCCGCTGGCCGATACGACGTGGACCGAGGCGTTGTAGCCGTACAGGTCGTAGATGTCTTTGCGCAGCCGCCGGGCGATGATGCCGAGGTCGACCTCCGCCTCCACCACCACGCGTCCCGAGACGATGTGCAGCCCGCCCGCGAAGCGCAACAGGGAGGCCACCTCGGCGCGTCGAGCACTGACCGAATTGACGACCAGCCGACTCAACTCATCCTTGACCTCGGCTGTCATCGCCACGGGTCGTCACCTCTCGGTCCATTCGCTCTCGACGTGGGCACTGCCGGCGCCGGGTCGGCGGCGCCGCGAAGACGCACACCTTCCAGCGCCGCGGCCAACCGCGCCGGGTCATGTAAAGGTGTACCAGGTCTGGACACGTCAGCAAACTGAACTTGAGCACGAAGGATGTTCGCGGTTCGACGCAATTGCTCACGTTCACGCTCGCTGGGCACTCGGCTCGCGTCGACGATGATGTCGTGCACGGTGAAGTCGGGGGCGTGCTGCGCCAGCACATGGATGTGCCGCTCGACCGAGAAGCCGGCCGTCTCCCCCGGTTCGGCCACCAGGTTGAGCACCAGCGCGCGCCGCGCCGCGGTCGCCTGCAGCGCCGCCGCGAGCTCGGGAACGAGCACATGCGGAATGACGCTGGTGAACCAGGAGCCGGGGCCCAGCACCACCAGGTCCGCCGCCATGATCGCGTCGACGGCCTGCCGGGTGGCCGGCGGATCACCCGGCAGCAGCCGCACACGGCGGACCTTGCCCACGGTCGTGGCGATAGCCACCTGGCCGCGGATCACGCGGCTCATCCGCGGATCGGATTCCAGACCCGCCACGTCGGCCTCGATGCCCAGCCCCATCGGACACATCGGCAGCACGCGGCCCTTCACGCCGAGGATGCGGCCCAGTTCGTCGAGCGCGGCCACGGGGTCGGCCAGAACCTCGCTGAGACCCGCGAGCAGCAGGTTGCCGATCGGATGCCCCGCGAGCGCCCCGCTGCCACCGAACCGGTGCTGGATGATCGTTGCCCACAGTCGGCCGTGCGGGCTGTCAGATGCCAACGCCGCCAACGCCATTCGTAGATCACCGGGTGGCACGACGTCGAGTTCGTTGCGCAGCCGGCCCGAGGAACCGCCGTCGTCGGCAACCGTGACGATGGCCGTCACGTGCGGCGTCAGCCGGCGCGCCGCCGACAGGGTTGCGTATAGTCCGTGGCCACCACCGAGTGCGACGATCCGCACCGCGGCGAGCCGCGAATCAGATGAAGTCATTCGCGACCCAGATCCCGGTGCAGCACCCGCACCGTGAGGTCATCACCGTCCTGCAGCCGCGCCGCCAGCGCCTCGGCGATCGCCACGCTTCGATGTTTGCCGCCGGTGCATCCGATGGCGACGGTCATATATCGCTTCCCCTCGCGACGGTATCCGTCGATGACTACGTCGAGCAGACGATGATAGGTCTCCAGGAAGTCCCCTGCACCCGGCTGCCCGAGAACGTAGTCGCGAACCGCGGGATGCTGCCCGGTGTGCGGGCGCAGGTCGTCTACCCAGTGCGGGTTCGGCAGAAACCGGACGTCCATCACGGTGTCGGCGTCCATCGGCAACCCGTACTTGTAGCCGAAGGACTCCACCGTGACGTTCGTGTGGGCGACGGTCTCGCCGCCGAAGGCGCGTTCGATGCTCTCGCGTAGCGCGGGCACCGACATCGCCGAGGTGTCGATCACCAGATCGGCCGACGCACGCACCGGAGCCAGCAGCGCGCGCTCGGCCGCAATGCCTTCTGCCAGCGTCTGATTGCCCTGCAGCGGGTGACTGCGACGGTTTTGCTCGTATCGGCGCACCAGGCTCTCGTCCGAGGCCTCCAGGAACAACACCCGCGGCGCGATGTTGCGGGTCGCGAGCTCGTTGCGCACCCAATCCAGGTCCCCGGTGAAACCCCGCGACCGCACGTCCATCACCACCGCCAGCTGGGTGATCCGCGATCCGGCGGCGAGCCCCAACTCGACCATCTGCGCGATCAGCTCCGGGGGCAAATTATCGGCGACATACCAACCGAGATCCTCGAGCACCTTGGCCGCCGTTCCCCGGCCCGCCCCCGAAAGGCCGGTGACGAGAACCACGTCGATACCGGAGTCGGCGCTGGCCCCATCCCGAAGATCCGCGTGCATTCCCTGGTCCGTCATCCCGATACCTTGCTCTGATGATTGCCGATCGCTGCGTCGGGCGCGTCACTTTCGGACGGTACGCCCAGCGCGTCGAGCACGGCGCGCGCGGTGGCGACCCCGATACCGGGTACCGCGGTGATCTCCTCGATCGATGCCTCCTTCAGTCGTGCCACCGAGCCGAAGTGGGTGACCAGCGCTTTGCGCCGATGCTCACCGAGCCCCCGGACCGAGTCCAGCGCCGACGCAGTCATCCGCTTCGATCGCTTGCTGCGGTGGTAGGCGATGGCGAACCGGTGCGCCTCGTCACGCACGCGCTGCAACAGATAGAGCCCTTCGCTGTTGCGCGGCATGATCAGCGGGTCCGGCTCGGACGGAACCCACACCTCCTCCAGGCGCTTGGCCAATCCGATCACCGCCACGTCGGTGATGCCGAGCTCGTCGAGCACCGATTGCGCGGCATTGACCTGCGGCGCACCACCGTCGACGACGTACAGGTTGGGTGGATACGCGAACTTGCGCGACTTACCTTCCGGCGCAAGCTCGGTCGGATGCTGGAGGTCGTGCAGGTGACGATAGAAACGCCGCCTGGTCACCTCGGCGATGGAGGCGACGTCGTCGGAGCGGCCCTCGCCCGCGGCCTCCCGGATCGCGTAGTGCCGGTAGTCGGACTTGCGCGGCAAGCCGTCTTCGAAAACCACCAGCGAGGCCACCACATCGGTGCCCTGCACATGGCTGATGTCGACGCATTCGATGCGTAGCGGTGCGTCGGCCAGCCCGAGCGCATCCTGAATGCTTTGCAGTGCAGCGGTTCTCGCGGTGAAGTCACCCGCCCGCTTGAGTTTGTGCTGGGTGAGCGCGTCCTGCGCGTTGCGACGCACGGTCTCGGCGAGCGCACGCTTGTCGCCGCGCTGGGGAACCCGAAGCATCACCCGCGACCCTCGCAGCTGGGTCAGCCAGGCGGAAAGCTCGTCGGAGTTGCTCGGCAGGCACGGAACCAGTACCTGGCGCGGCACGGGGTTGGTCGACTCGTCGCCGCCGCTGTCACTGGCCCCGCCCAATTCGGCTTGATCGCCGTAGAACTGGGTCAGGAATTGTTCGACCAGGTGTTCCTGGCTGGTTTCTCCGGGCTCACCGGACTTCTCGACGATCCACCCGCGCTGGCCACGAACCCGGCCACCGCGGACGTGGAAAACCTGCACCGCCGCTTCGAGTTCGTCGTCGGCGAACGCGACCACGTCGGCGTCGGTGCCGTCACCGAACACCACAGCCTGCTTCTCCAGCGCACGTTTGAGCGCGCCGATGTCGTCGCGCAGGCGTGCGGCCCTCTCGAAGTCCAGTTGTTCGGCGGCCTCGTTCATCTGCTGTTCCATGTCGCGCACCAGCCGGTCGGTCTTGCCCGCGAGGAAATCGCAGAAGTCGAGGACGATCTGGCGATGCTCGTCGGCGCTCACCCGTCCGATGCACGGCGCCGAGCACTTGTCGATGTAGCCCAGCAGACAGGGCCGGTCGATTTGCCTGTGCCGCTTGAAGACTCCCGCAGAGCAGGTCCGCGCCGGGAACACCCGCATGAGGAGGTCGAGTGTTTCGCGGATCGCCCACGCATGCGAGTAGGGACCGAAGTAGCGGACGCCCCTACGCCGCGCACCGCGGTACACCATCAGCCGCGGGTACTCCTCGTTGAGCGTCACTGCCAGCACTGGATACGACTTGTCGTCGCGGTACCTGATGTTGAACCGCGGATCGAACTCCTTGATCCAGTTGTATTCGAGCTGCAGCGCCTCGACTTCGGTGTTGACCACCGTCCACTCGACGCTGCCCGCCGACATCACCATCTGACGCGTGCGCGGCGCCAGGTTCGCGATGTCGGCGAAGTAGGAGTTCAGTCGGCTGCGCAGGCTCTTGGCCTTGCCGACGTAGATCACCCGGCCGTGTGGGTCGCGGAACCGATAGACGCCCGGTTCGACGGGAATCGACCCGGGGGCGGGTCGGTACGTCGATGGATCGGGCACGGATTCCAGGTTACTGCCGCCTCCCGACGGCCCCGATCCACTACCGTCGAGTGATGCGGATCTCCTCTGTGACGAGGGTGATGGCCCCGCTGACCGGGTTGGTGCTGGTGTTGGCCGGATGCTCCGCAGACGAGCGCACCGAATCCGAAGCCTCGGGACCTTGCGCGATCGTCGAGAACGGCACCCCGGTGGTCAAGACCACCGCCGCAGCCTCCCCCGGTTCCCCTCCCACCTCCAGGGACATCTCCACCAACCCCGAGGTGGCCACGGGCTACCGCAGCGACATGACGCCGGTGCGCACCAGCAGCTTCTCCGTCGCCACCGCAAATCCGTTGGCCACCCAGGCCGCGTGCGAAGTGCTGCGCGACGGCGGCACGGCGGCGGACGCGCTCGTCACCGCGCAAGCCGTGCTCGGCCTCGTCGAGCCACAGGCTTCCGGCCTTGGCGGCGGAGGCTTCCTGCTCTACTTCGACGCGGCGTCCGGAAGGGTCCAGGCGTACGACGGGCGTGAGGTCGCGCCGGCCGCCGCGACCGAGAACTATCTGCGCTGGGTCTCCGATGCCGACCGCACGGAACCCAAGCCGGACGCCAGGGCCTCCGGACGCTCGATCGGCGTACCGGGCATTCTGCGGATGCTGACCGACGTCCACGCCGAGCACGGCAAGACGGGCTGGCGCGACCTTTTCGCCCCCGCCGTCCGGCTGGCCGACGACGGCTTCGACATCAGCGCCCGGCTCGCGGCGGCCATCGAGGACGCGGCACCTGAGCTCAAGCTCGACCGCGAAGCCGCCGAATACTTTCTCGAATCCGACGGCAGCCCCAAAACGGAGGGCACCCAGCTGACCAACCCCGCATACTCGAAAACGTTGGGCGTCATCGCAACCGACCCCCAGTCGTTCTACACCGGCGTGATCGCCCGCGACATCGTCGCGGCGGCGACCGACGGCTCCGGCGGCCGCACACCCAGCCTGATGACCGCCGAGGACCTCGCCGGCTATACGGCCAAGAAACGTGAACCGCTGTGTGCGCCGTACCGCGGCCGGGAGGTGTGCGGGATGCCGCCACCGTCGTCCGGCGGCATCGCGGTCCTGGCCACGCTCGGCATCCTCGAACACTTCCCGATGGCAGATCACAAGCCCACCGACATCGATCGCAACGGCGGTCGGCCCTCCGTCATGGGCGTGCACCTGATCTCCGAGGCGGAACGGCTGGCCTACGCCGACCGCGACAAGTATGTCGCGGACACCGATTTCGTTCCGCTGCCCGGCGGTTCCCCCGAGACGCTGCTCGGCAGCGACTACCTCGCCGGGCGCGCCGCGCTGATCTCCGAACAGCACAGCATGGGCACCGCCAAAGCCGGCGAGTTCGGGCCGCCGACCAGTCCGGCGCCGCCGGTTCCCGAACACGGCACCAGCCAGGTCAGCATCGTCGACTCGCAGGGCAACGCCGCGTCGTTGACCACCACGGTGGAATCCGCGTTCGGCTCGTTCCACATGGTCGACGGGTTCATCCTCAACAACCAGCTCACCGACTTCTCGGCCGAACCCACCGGCCCTGACGGAACATCGGTCGCCAACCGCGTCCAGCCCGGAAAGCGGCCCCGCAGCACGATGGCGCCGACGCTGATCTTCGACCAGGCGCGGGGTGGACAACGTGGCGACCTGTACGCCGTGCTCGGTTCGCCCGGCGGCGCGGTGATCATCCAGTTCGTGGCGAAAACAATTGTGGGGATGCTGGATTGGGGGCTCGATCCGCAGCAGGCCGTGTCGATGGTCGACTTCGGTGCCGCCAACACGCCGAAGACCAATATCGGCGGCGAGCATCCGATCATCGACATCTCCGGCCCACCAGGATTGGCTGGCGACCATGACCCGCTCGTGCGGGGCTTGCGCGAACTCGGCCACCAGGTGGATCTGGCCGACCAATCGAGCGGCCTGTCGGCGATCACCCGAGACAGCGCGGGCCTCATCGGTGGTGCGGATCCGCGCCGGGAAGGGTTGGTCATGGGCGACACCCGATGACCGAACGCATTGCCCGCCTGGGCGAAACCGACTGGCGGGTCTTCGCCGCCGTTCGGATGAGGGCGCTGGCCGACTCGCTGGGCGAGAACGACCCGAGCTATCGCGACGAGGCCGCCTTCACCGCCGCGCAGTGGCGCCGACGGCTACGCGACCATGCGCAGTTCGTCGCCCTGATCGGCGAGCGTCCAGTCGGCCTGATCGGGGCGCAACAGGAGAACGCCGAGACCGTGTACCTGTACTCGCTGTGGCTCGATCCGGCGGTCCGCGGGCGCGGGCTGGCGAAGCAGTTGGTCGCGGCGGCGCTCGACTGGGCGCGCAGCAGCAACGTGCACACCGTCCGGTTGCGCGTGGCGACCGACAACGCGGCGGCGCGCCAGGTGTACGAGAGCATCGGGTTCACGGTCGCAGAGGATCAAACCACGTCCATCGCCGACGAACTGGCAATGAGGCTCAGCGTGAGTTGAGGCCCTTGTAGTGCTCGAGCACGCCGCGTACGCGGTCCATCGCGTCCACCGCGCGGTCCTTGTCGACGGCCTGGATCGCCATGATCGGGATGTACTCGTCGTCGGGCAGATCCACACGGGCCCACCGCGCACCCCGCGGGAACGAGATGTCGACGACCTCGGACCAGGGAATCACCTTGTCGGCAACCAGATTTCGTACCGCCACACCCGATGCGCCCGCCCGCAGCCGGGGACGCGCGAACATCAACACCACCGCGGCGATGACGACACCGAGCAGCGCGATCGCAACCTGGTCGGCGGTGCGGAAGATCACCCCGGTGGAGCCCACCTTCAGCAGCGCGCCGACTGTGACATGCGCGATGAGGATCAGCGCTGCGGCCGTGTAAGCGAAATACGGTGCCAGGTGAGGGCGTACCTCGACATCCCAGTCGGTCATGAGCCCGAACGCAGGTTCCGCAACGTCAGCGCGGTGGACAGGGCCGCGGCCGCCGCCTGCGCGCCCTTGTCTTCGGACGACGAGGGCAGGCCGGCCCGGTCGAGGGCCTGCTGTTCGGTGTTCGTCGTCAGCACGCCATTGGCCACCGGCGTCGACGCGTCCAGCGACACCCGGGTCAAACCCTGGGTCACCGCGTCGCACACGTAGTCGAAATGCGGTGTCTCACCGCGGATCACCACACCGAGCGCCACGACCGCGTCATGAGTGGCCGCCAAAGCCTGTGCCACGACGGGAATCTCGATCGCACCGAGCACCCGCACGACCGTGGGATTGTCGAGGCCGGCATCCGCAGCGACCTTGAGCGCGCCGTCGAGCAGGGCATCGCAGATGGTCTCGTGCCAGGTGCTGGCCACGACGGCGAGCTTGAGTCCCGATCCGTCGATGTGGGGGAGATCGGGTACGCCCGTACCGCTCACAGGGCTCCGCCGAGATCGGTCGGCCGGCGGTCACCGAGCAGGTACACGCCCTCGTCGTAGTCGGCCATGGTAGTCGCCTCGTGGTAATCGTCGAGGCCGCTCAGGTCGTGGCCCATCCGGTCGCGCTTGGTCATCAGGTAGCGGATGTTCTCTTTGTTGGCGCGCACCGGCAGCGGCACACGTTCGATGATGTGCAGCCCGTAGCCATCGAGCCCGACGCGCTTGGCGGGGTTGTTGGTCAGCAGCCGCATCGACCGCACACCGAGATCGACGAGGATCTGCGCGCCGATGCCGTAGTCGCGGGCGTCGGCGGGCAGGCCGAGTTTGAGGTTGGCGTCGACGGTGTCGTCGCCGGCGTCCTGGAGTTGATAGGCCTGCAGCTTGTGCATGAGGCCGATGCCGCGACCCTCATGCCCGCGCATGTACAGCACGATGCCGCGGCCTTCGCGGGCGACCATCGCCATCGCCGCGTCGAGTTGGGGTCCGCAGTCGCAGCGCTGGGAACCGAACACGTCGCCGGTGAGGCATTCGGAGTGCACGCGCACCAGCACGTCGTGGCCGTCGCTGGTCGGACCCGCGACGTCACCCTTGACCAGCGCGACGTGCTCGACGTCGTCATAGATGCTGGTGTAGCCGACGGCGCGGAATTCGCCGTGGCGGGTCGGAATCCGGGCCTCGGCGATGCGCTCGATGTGCTTCTCATGCTTGCGCCGCCACTCGATCAGGTCGGCGATCGAGATCAGCGCGAGGTCGTGTTCGTCGGCGAAGATGCGCAGCTCGTCGGTCTGCGCCATCGAGCCTTCGTCTTTCTGGCTGACGATCTCGCAGATCGCACCGGCGGGTTGCAGCCCGGCGAGTCGCGCCAGGTCGACCGCGGCCTCGGTGTGGCCTGGGCGGCGCAGCACCCCACCGTCCTTCGCGCGCAGCGGCACGACGTGCCCCGGTTTGGTGAAATCGTCGGCGATGCTCGACGGATCCGCCAGCAGGCGCATCGTCGTCGCCCGGTCCGCGGCTGAGATACCAGTCCCCACACCGTTTTTCGCGTCGACGGTGACGGTGTAGGCGGTGCCGTGCTTGTCCTGGTTGACCGCGTACATCGGCAGCAGGCCGAGCTTGTCGCAGATCGCCCCGTCGAGCGGCACACAGAGATAACCGGAGGTGTAGCGGACCATGAACGCGACGAGTTCGGGGGTCGCTTTTTCGGCGGCGAAGATGAGGTCGCCCTCGTTCTCGCGATCCTCATCGTCGATCACGACGACGGCCTTGCCCGCGGCGATATCGGCCACCGCGCGCTCAACAGTGTCAAGCCTCGTCACCACATCAGTATGAACCACCAGGGCCCAAAACTTATTGCCGGCCCGCTGACCTGGAGGTATACCGGTGTAGTCGGTGCCGGGCGGCCTGGCCCGGCGAGCTGTTTTCGTAATCGCCCTCGGCCCACGTCGCCTGACGCCTACGCTAATTTTCCCGGTCATTTCGAAGAGGACACATATGAAAGCGTCACGTCTCACCGCCCCGAGGCTGCTGATCGCCGCGTGTCATGTGGCCGCCTCCGGGTTCCTCTTCGCCTCTGCTCCCGCGGCCGCCGAGCCGTTCGATCCGGCCCCACACGGGCCTTCCGCCGGTGGGTCCGACGTGATCCCGGCGGTCGGGGTGCTCGAAGGCATGTGGCGTCAGTACGTGCCCCGCGACGCCGCCCCGCCCGACCAGATGGCGTCAGTTGATCGGTTCTTCAGCGATTTCGTACCGAAGCCCGCGCAAATCGGCGACTTGTTCGCATTCCTTGAACACTTCCGTGGGCCCATGACGAACCCGGGGGGCATCTCCTAAGGAGGGCGCGGCTACAGGACGGTCTCCAGCGTCGTGGTGCGTACGGGTATGGGAAAGATAGGCGCCTGACCCTCGAGCAAATCAAGACGCGGTGGCAGGAGCCATCTGGACCATTTGCGTCCTCCAATCGGAGGAGAGTGCTTTCCACCCGGAGACCGGCCGATCAGCCGACACGCTCGGGTATCGATCAGCAATACGTTCGTGACGATTCGTCATCGCTTTACACATTCGAAAGGAACATCCGATGACCGACATGAACACGATGCACGATCACTACACCGTAGTGAGCAACACCGGCGGCGTCCGCATCTCCCGCGTCGTAATTGCAGCGAACTCCAGCGACGCAGCCGAGACGCACCGTCTGCACTATCCCGGCGGCGACATCATCAGCATTCGGCAGGCTACGGCGTCGATACAGCTGACTGCATAGGACGCATGGAAGGCCCCCGAAGTCGCGCTTAATCAATCGGTTTCGGGCGAGAGCAGACGCTCGACATACTTGGCGATCACGTCCACCTCGAGATTGACCAGCGTGCCG
Source organism: Mycobacterium sp. E136 (assembly GCF_001666865.1). Taxonomy (NCBI): domain Bacteria; kingdom Bacillati; phylum Actinomycetota; class Actinomycetes; order Mycobacteriales; family Mycobacteriaceae; genus Mycobacterium; species Mycobacterium sp. E136. The sequence goes on along the minus strand of NZ_LZJE01000243.1, from coordinate 4,976 downwards.
ACCTCGGCACGGCCGAGAATCGTGAGATCGAGCGTCGTGGGGATCAACGACACCTCGAACCAGTCGTGGCCGAGCCCGGACACTGTCAGCGAAACACCGTCGACGGTGATGGAGCCTTTCTCGACGACGTACCGCGACAGTGCGGTCGGCAGTGCGATACGCATCACGGTCCAGTGCTGCGACGGCGTGCGCGCGATGAGGTGCCCCGTGCCGTCGACGTGTCCCTGAACGATGTGCCCGCCGAGGCGGCTGTTCACAGCCGCGGCCCGCTCGAGGTTGACCTTGCTGCCCACCCCGAGTCGGCCCAGGCTCGACCGGTCCAGCGTCTCGCCGATCACATCGGTGGTGAACGTCGCTTCCGGTTGCACCTCGACGACGGTGAGGCAGACACCGTTCACCGAAATCGAGTCACCGTGGCGGGCGTCGGAGGTGACGAGGGGCCCGCGGATGGCGAGCCGGGAGAAATCGCCGAGATCCTCTTTGCCGACGACCTCGCCGACCTCTTCGACGATTCCGGTGAACACGCCGCCAGACTATAGGGTGCGGACTACTTTCCGGGGTGACGGCTTCCGCAGGAACATCTCGCCGCTACACCCGCCGATGCGACTTCTCCGAAACTCCAAAAAAGTCGAGGTTAGGAGTCATGTTCGGGTACACGCCCATGCCCGCGGACCGCACCCGTGCACCCGCACCCTCTACCATGCAGTCATGCCCAAGCGCCTCGTATTGATCTTGTTAGCCCTCGCCACCGCCGTCCTTGTCTTCGCGGGGTGCTCCAAGTCCGAGGAGCCCGCCAAGGACCTGCCGGATGCTGCGACGCTCCTGCAGCAATCGAGCCAGACCACTAAGAACCAGACAAGCGCGCATATCAAGCTGACAGTTGACGGTAAAAGCGAAAAGCTGCCGATCGAGATGCTGGAGGGCGATCTGAGCAACGCTCCAACGTTCACGGCGGAAGGAAAAGTCAATCTTCTAATGATGGGTCAGCGCCTCGAGGGCGTGCAGTTCGCAGTCGTTGACGGCGATCTTTACGCCTCGATGACCCCGGGTGCCGGGTTGTCGAACTTCGGCCCCGCCGCGGACATCTACGACGCCTCGCTGATCCTCAACCCGCAGACTGGCGTTGGCAACGTGCTGGCCAACTTCTCCGACCCCAAGGCCGAGGGCCGAGAGGACCTCAACGAGGTCCGGACGGTGCGCATCACCGGAAACGTCAGCGCGGACGCGGTGAACAAGATCGCGCCGCAGATAGCAGCGACCGGCCCGGTGCCGGGGACCGCTTGGATCGCCGAAGACGGCGACCACAAGCTGGTCCAGGTGAAGTTGCAGACGGAGTCCGACTCCAGCGTCACCATGGCGTTGTCTGAGTGGGGCAAGCCGGTGACGGTCGCCAAGCCGCCGGCCGCCTGATGTCAATCTCAGAGTCCACGGGGACCGAAACCGCTGCGACGACGGCGTCGAACCGCCGGATCGCGATCAGTGCGGGCGGCCTCGCGGTGTTGCTCGGCGCACTCGACACGTACGTCGTCGTCGCCATCATCCGAGACATCATCGTCGACCTCAGCATCCCGCTGAACCAGCTGCAACGGGTCACACCCATCATCACGTGCTATCTGCTGGGCTATATCGCCGCGATGCCGCTGCTGGGCCGCGCCTCAGACAGGTTCGGCCGCAAGTTCATCCTTCAGCTGAGCCTGGCTGGGTTCGCGGTCGGCTCCGTCGTCACGGCCTTATCGAACGACCTCGTGCCGATGGTGATCGGCCGAACTATTCAGGGTGTCGCCAGCGGCGCGTTGCTGCCGGTAACGCTGGCACTGGCCGCTGATTTGTGGTCCACGCGTAACCGAGCGTCGGTGCTGGGCGGGATCGGCGCCGCCCAAGAACTCGGCAGCGTGCTGGGCCCGCTCTACGGCATCGCCGTCGTCGCGGCACTGAGCACGTGGCGCGACGTGTTCTGGATCAACGTCCCGCTTGCGGCTATCGCCATGCTGTTGATCCACTTCAGCCTGCCCGCCAGGCTGAAATCGGAACATCCGGAGCGTGTCGACGTGGTCGGCGGCGTTCTGCTGGCGGTCGCGCTCGGACTGACGGTGATCGGGTTGTACAACCCCGCGCCGGACGGCCGCAAGATTCTGCCGAGCTACGGGTTGCCGGTGCTCCTGGTTGCGGCGGTGTCCCTCGTGGCGTTCTTCGTGTGGGAGCGGTTCGCCCGCACGCGACTCATCGAACCGGCCGGTGTCCATTTCCGGCCGTTCCTGGCTGCCCTAGGCGCCTCGTTGTGCGCAGGTGCGGCGCTGATGGTGACGCTCGTCAACGTCGAGTTGTTCGGGCAGGGAGTGCTCGCCAAGGACCAGACCGGAGCTGTTCTTCTGCTGCTGCGCTTCTTGATCGCGCTCCCGATCGGCGCCGTGATCGGCGGGTGGATTGCGACCCGCGCGGGGGACAGACTGGTCGCCTTCGCTGGCCTGATGATCGCCGCAGGTGGTTACTGGTTGGTTTCAAACTGGGGCGTTGACGTACTGACCACCCATCACGACCTCGGCTTCATTGCCCTGCCGGTGCTCGACACGGATCTGGCGATCGCCGGCTTCGGCCTCGGTCTCGTGATCGGACCGCTCACGTCCGCGACGCTACGGGTGGTTCCTGCTGCTCAGCACGGCATCGCATCGGCTGCCGTCGTCGTGGCGCGGATGATCGGCATGTTGATCGGCCTGGCCGCCCTGACCGCCTGGGGGTTGTACAAGTTCAACCAGTATCTCCAGGAGCGCCTCGACGCCCTGCCTGCCCCGACGGCAGACACCCCCGGCGGGCTATTGGCCGCTCAGGCCGCCCGGGTGGCCCGGGCAAACGTGGAGGCATACACCATGCAATACGGCGTCATTTTCCTGGCGACAGCTGTCGTGTGCGTGGTCGGCGCTTTGCTCGGATTGGTAATCAGCGGACGGACCGAGCTCGCTGACGACAACGGAGTGCGTGGCTCCTAGCAGCGCTCGAGGCCGGGCTGAAGCAGCGCGGGCTCGGCCGGCCGGGCGTCCTGCTCGGCGGGTTGTGAGGTCGGGAGCCTCAAGGTGTCGCAGATCATCGCCTTGAGGGTCCGTGGATGCATCGGGCGATGAGTAAGCCAGTCCTGCAGTGCAGTCATGGGTCGTCCTTTGTTCGTGCTCACCAGCGCGCAAATCGTCGGTGAAGGCGCGATTGCGGCGGGCCCGTCGGGGCCCACTCTGGTACGAGTGTACCGAGGTAATCGCGCTGATTGACTCCTAGACGCGCGGGGTATGCGGGGCATCACACCTACCTCAACGGAGAAAGCTGATGGCAAGTTCACTGAATGGCAAGAAGATTGCATTTCTAGTCGCCCCCGAAGGTGTGGAGCAGGTCGAGCTGACCGAGCCGTGGAAGGCCGTCGAACAGGCCGGTGGCACCCCCGAACTGGTCTCGACGGAGGTCGGCAAGATCCAGGCGTTCAACCATTTGACCCCGGCCGACACGTTCGACGCCGAGAAGTCCGCCGACTCCGTGTCGGCGTCCGACTACGCCGCGCTGGTGCTGCCCGGCGGCGTCGCGAACCCCGACAATCTGCGGATGAACGGCGACGCGGTCGCGTTCGCCAAGAGCTTCTTCGATGCGGGAAAACCGGTCGCGGTGATCTGCCACGGGCCGTGGACGCTCATCGAGGCCGACGTGGTGCGGGGACGCACCATCACGTCGTGGCCCAGCGTGAAGACCGACCTGGTGAACGCCGGTGCCAATTGGGTCGACGACGAGGTCGTCGAATGCTCGCGTGGGCCAAACACTTTGGTGTCCAGCCGCAAGCCGGATGACCTGCCCGCATTCTGTAACACGTTGGTCAGCGCTTTCGCGAAGTAGCCGAAACCCGATACGTCGACCGTAGTAGCCGGGGTAACGTCGTCGACATGCTCATCGCCGCGCTGCGCGACATGCAGTGGCGAAGGCGACGTTTCGCCATCGCGGTGCTGTCCACGGCGATCATTTTCGGGATGACGCTGGCGCTCACGGGTCTGGCCAACGGTTTCCAGACCGAGGCCAGACGCACGGTCGACTCACTCGGTGTGGACCTGTTCATCGTCAAGGCGGGCGCGTCCGGTCCGTTCGTCGGCGCCACACCGTTCGCGCCGGTGGAATTGCGCCGCATTGCCGCGGCTCCCGGCGTCGACGTCGCCGCTCCCCTGGCTTATGCCGGCGGCACCGCGACGCTCGACGGGGATACCCGCAACGTCGACATCTTCGGCGCGCCCGAGCGCGGACCGGGGATGCCTCCGGTCATCGAAGGACGTGCGCCCACGGTCCCGGGTGAGGTCGCGGTGTCGACAACGCTGGGACGCGGCCTCGGCGATGAGGTCGAGATCGCCTCGCAGCGCCTGCGGATCGTCGGCCTGGTGGAAAACTCGACCGCATTGGCCAACCTGCCCAATGTGTTTCTCACCACAGAGGGTGCGCAGGAGCTGGTGTACGGCGGTGAGCCACTGGTCGCCTCCATCGGTGTGCGCGGTGCGCTGGAGCGCGTGCCGAACGGATATCGGGCGGTCGATCGCGCCGGGGCCATCGACGATCTGCTTCGACCGTTGAAGGTGGCGGTCAATTCGATCACGATCGTCGCGGTCCTGCTGTGGATCGTCGCGGCGCTGATCGTGGGGTCGGTGGTCTACCTGTCGGCGTTGGAGCGGCTGCGGGACTTCGCCGTTTTCAAGGCGATTGGGGTGCCGACTCGTTCGGTGATGGCCGGGCTCGCCCTGCAGGCGGTGATCGTGGCGCTGCTGGCCGCGCTGGCGATGAGGCCGATCACCACCGCGACCACCGGCAGCGCGACGAAGGCCTGTGTGGGGATGATCACCTGCATCGGGAACAGTGGTCCGAGCAATAACGAGAGCCCGGCCCCGACCAGCGCGGCCAGCAGCGCCACGATCACCGCCTGCAGGGCGAGCCCGGCCATCACCGAACGAGTCGGCACCCCAATC
>NZ_LZJE01000242.1:0-29584 GCF_001666865.1 Mycobacterium sp. E136 | reverse complement strand
CTCATCAGGGAGTTGTTCACGACGAACAGCGACCTCGTGGCCCGGGCCTCGAACCTCGGTGCCGTGCTCGGACCCGGGTCGACCTTCAGCCTCGACGGCGCGGCGCATCGCGAACGTCGCAAGCTGCTCGTGCCGCCGTTCCACGGCAAGCGGATGGCCGGGTACGAGGCGATCGTCGAACAGGAGGTGATGCGCGAGATCGCCACGTGGCCCCAGGGCCGCGAGTTCGAGACGCTGCAGCCGATGATGCGTATCACCTTGAACGCGATCCTGCGCACCGTGTTCGGCGCCGAGGGCGGCGCATTGGACGAACTGCGCGACCTGCTGCCGCCAATGGTTCCGCTGGCGTCGCGGCTGGCGGTGCTGCCCAGGGCCTTGCGGCGCGACCTCGGCCCGTGGAGCCCGTGGGGCCGCGTCCAGCGGTCGCGGCGACGCTACGACGACATCATCGCCACCCTGATCGCCCGGGCGCGCGCGGACGCCGCCCTCCCGGACCGCAGCGACATCCTGGCCCTGCTGTTGGCAGCCCGCTACGAGGACGGCTCGCCGATCGCCGACGCCCACATCGCCGACGAACTGCTCACCCTGCTGGCGGCCGGGCACGAGACGACGGCGACGACGCTGGCGTGGGCGATCGAGCGGCTGCGCAGGCATCCCCGACTGCTGTCACGGTTGACCGCTGAGATCGACGCCGGGGGAAGCGAGTTGACGCAGGCCACGGTGTGGGAGGTACAACGGGTTCGCCCGGTGGTTGAGGCGACGATCCGAGTGACCCGCGAGCGTCTTCGATTGGGAGAGTGGGTCGTCCCGAAGGGGCACACCGTCATCGCCAGCATCGGGATGGCGCACCAGTCCCCGCGCCACTTCACCGATCCCGACACGTTCAACCCCGACCGGTTCCTGGGAACTAACCCCGACACCTACACCTGGATCCCCTACGGTGGCGGAATTCGTCGCTGCATCGGCGCCGCGTTCGCGAACATGGAGATGAACGTGACGCTGCGAACCCTGCTGCGGGAGTTCGAGTTCGGCACCACCACCGCCCTGGGGGAGGGACGACACTCCCGCGGGGTGGCCACCGCCCCCGCACGCGGTGGTCGCGCCGTCGTGTTCCGGCGGCCCCGGGCCCGCGAGGCAAGTGATACGCAACGGGCGATCGCCCCCGAGCGCTCGACAACGAAGGAGTCAGTGTGAGCAAGCAGCGCAGAGTCATCAGCGGCCGGACCGCGGTCATCACCGGCGCGGCATCCGGAATCGGACGCGCACTGGCGCAGCGGCTTTCGTCATACAGCTGCCCGGTGGCCATCGCCGACGTCAACGAGCAGGGGCTCAAGGAGACCGAGGCGTCGCTGCGGGGTCCGGCGCTGCTGCGGGTGCTCGATGTCAGCGATGCCGATGCACAGCGCGACTTCGCCGCCGAAGTGCGCGAGTGGGCGCCGCGGCCGATCGGAGCGGTGTTCAACAACGCCGGCGTAGCGCTCGGCTCCACCGTGCTCGACGCCGTTGTCGAGGACGACGACTGGTTGTGGAACATCAACTTCCACGGCGTGGTGAACGGCACCAGGGCCTTCCTGCCGATCCTCGTCGAACAGGACGAGGGCGTGATCGTCAACACCTCCAGCGTCTTCGGCCTCGTCGGCATGCCCGGCCAAAGCGCTTACTGTTCGGCGAAATTCGCTGTTCGCGGGTTCACCGACTCGTTACGCCAGGAGTTGCGGGGGACCGGCGTGTCCGCCGTCAACGTGCACCCCGGCGGTGTGAACACCAACATCGTGCGCAACGGGCGCTTCCGTGAGGAGCCGGGCGGACCGACCAAGGAACAGGTGGCCAAGGAGTTCGCCGCGATGACGCGAACCCAGCCCGACAAGGCCGCGGAGATCATTCACCGGGGTGTGGAGGCGGGCAAGGCCCGAATCCTCGTCGGACCGGACGCCTACATGTTCGACGCCCTCGCGCGGATCACACCGTCGCGCTACTTCGACGCGCTCGAGCGCGTGGAGACCTTTCTGCGCAAGCGCGCCGCCAACAGCTAAGCGGTCTCCTGCGCATACTTCAGCAGACCCGGATCGTGCGCGCACAACAGCAACAGGTCGGGCTCGCCACGGCCATACAACTCGGTGAGCCGAGAATGGTTCTCGCGCACCTGTTTCAGGTCGAACGCGGCAACCTTCTCGAACGCGCCCAGCACCGGCGGAATCCGGGATGGCCCGCCGATGGTGTCGGGATGGTAGAAGGCGTCACCGCAGTGCAGAAGCCACCGGTGCCCCGCGTCGACCGCGACGCAGGCGTGCCCGCGGGTGTGGCCGGGCAGCGAGATCAGCGCAATGCCCGGCGACACCTCGGTCAGTTCCTTGGCCGCCGCGAACCCGCGCCACTTCTCGCCGTCGGGGGTGTGCTCGACGATCTTGGGTCCGTGTTCCCACTGGGCCGAGCGGAACCGGAAGCGTTCGGCCCGCGTGGGCGGATGCATCGCACCGAGCACTTCGGCCGCGGTGCAGTGGATTTCGGCGTCGGGAAAATCGGAGAGTCCGCCGATGTGGTCGACGTCGAAATGCGTGACCACGATGTGGCGGACGTCCTCGCGGTGGAAACCCAACCGCTCCACCTGCCGGACCGCGGTCTCGTCTCGGTCGAAGAACGGCCGGAAGAAGCGACGGGTGGGGCCGGTCCGGCGCGCCGGTTCGTCGCAGTCCGCCAACCCGTACCCGCTGTCGACAAGCACGAGACCGTTGTCGGTCTCGATGAGCAGTACATGGCAGACGAGGACGGGCACACCCCATGGATGCATCGACCCGCAGTTGAGGTGGTGCACCTTCACGAAACGCCTCCGGTGAGCAGCTCCGTGCGGCCGATCTGCGACACCAGGCTCGCGGAGTCGAAGTAGATGCGCTCGTTGACGATGCGGTCGTCGTCGAAGAAGAACACGGCGGCCGCCGGCACCCGGAACGCCTTACCCGTTGGCGGCAATCCGTAGAACTCGCCGAGATTGGTTCCCAGCAAGTCGAATTCGACGATCACCGAGTCGTCCGCGACGTGGAACCGGACGTTGTCGTGACGCTGATCCGGGAACGCGGTGCGCGTGCTGCGGTAGTAGGCCATCACCTCGTCGTCACCGTCGAAGACCTGGCCGGTGGCCATGATCTCGTAGTGGGGACGTCCGCCGGACTCGTTTTTGAAGGTCGCGAGGGTGGCGTTGAACTCCTTGGTGACCTCGGTGTCCATGTGCACACGGATCACGTCGAGTCGGCGTTGGCGCAGCGCGTCGGTGATCATGCACGCACTGTACGGCCGCCGAAGGCGTCAGGCTGGCGACTTGACCTCCGCGAGGGTCTGCTGATGCCGGTGCTGGCGCTCGATCGTCGCGAGGTAGAACGCCCACGCGAATGCCGAACTCGCGAACAGGATGAAGCCCAGATACAACCACGCGTGCTTCACACCTCGCCTGCGGCCGTCCACCAGCAACCAGGCCGGGAACAACAACAGGCTCATGATCGTGTAGTCCTGGCTGGCCGAGCTGGCGGCCGGATTGTCATAGCCCAGCGCGATGAACTCCGACCAACTGCCCGGCCCCCAGACGAAGTTGTGCAACCCGCCGTGCGGGGCGTACTCGGCGACGAACTGGTTGTTGAAGTAGTAGCCGAGGATGACCGACGCGACGCCCGCCACGTAGTAGAACAACTCGAGCTTGGTGACTCGAGGTCCCGAGGAGTAGCGCGCGAAGATCGCGGGGTTCGCCTTGACGATCACGGCCAGCGTGGCGAATCCGAGGACGAGGTGGATGATCAACGAAACCATGTCCGGAGTTTCTCATCACCGAGCCGAGTTTTGTCAATATTGACACAACTGGTGTCGGGTACGTTCAACCACATGCCCCGTCCGGCCCAGACCGCACGCAGCGAGCGCACCCGCGAAGCGCTGCGGAAGGCGGCGGTCGTACGGTTCCTCGCGCAGGGCGTGGAGGAGACGTCGGCCGAGCAGATCGCCGCCGATGCCGGCGTTTCGTTGCGCACCTTCTACCGCCACTTCGCGTCCAAGCACGACCTCCTTTTCGCCGACTACGCCGGGCTGGACTGGTTCCGTTCGGCATTGGCCGCCCGGAATCCGAAGGAGTCGATCATCGACTCGGTGCACGGCGCAATCATGGCCCGCCCCTACGATGACTGGGCCGTCGCGCAGACCGCGGCACTGCGCGCACAAGAGCTCGAACCCGGCCGGGTGGTGCGGCACATGCGCCAGGTCGAGGCCGACTTCGCCGAGGCGATCGCGGACCACCTCGCCGAGGGCCTTGCTCCGAACGCCGCCATCGACGAGCGGATGCGGATCACGGTCACCGCCCGCTGTATCGCCGCCGCCGTATTCGGGGCGATGGAGGTGTGGATGCTCGGTGACGAGCGCTCACTTCCGGAGTTGTCGCGGCTCACCGGAGAGGCTCTGCGCGCGTTGGCCGATGGCATCACCGGCTGAGTTTTGTCATTATTGACAAAACTTTCCACCCGTGCCAGCCTCAGCGAATGACTGACTTCGACGCCATCGTGATCGGGGCCGGGCACAACGGGTTGACCGCGGCCACGCTGTTGCAGAAGGCCGGCCTGCGCACCGTGTGCCTGGACGCGAAGCTCTACGCCGGGGGCATGGCCTCCACCGTCGAGTTGTTCGACGGGTTCCAGTTCGAGATCGCCGGCTCGGTGCAGATTCCCACCTCGGCGGTGGTCAGCCGGGAACTCGGGCTCGACACCCTGCCGACCGTGGACCTCGACGTGATGTCGGTGTCGCTGCGCGGCCTGGGTGACGAACCGTTGGTCTATTACACCGATCCGGTGAAGCTGCTGACCCACATCAACGAGGTTCACGGTGCCGAGGCGGTCAACGGCATGGCCGGCCTGATGGCGTGGTGCCAAGCCCCCACGCGGGCGTTGGGCCGCTTCGATGCCGGCCAGCCGCCGAAGACGCTCGACGAGATGTACGCCTGCGCGACAAACGAATTCGAACGCTCGACCATCACCGACCTGTTGTTCGGATCGGTCACCGATGTGCTCGACCGCTATCTGCCGGACAAGGAGAAGAACGGTGCACTGCGCGGCATGCTGTCGCTGTTGGCCTGCAACACCACCTATCGCGGACCGGCCACCCCGGGCACGGCCGCCGCTCTGGCGTACGGGTTCGCCGTCCCCGACGAGAACGCGTTGCTGGTCAAGAAACTGCGCGGCGGTATCGGAGCCCTCACATCGCATCTGTGCGACGGCTTCACCGCGAACGGTGGGGAACTGCGGTTGCGGAGCAGGGTCGTCGAGGTGACGGTCGCGGACGGTCGGGTCACCGGAGTGCGGCTCGAGGACGGCACCTCGCTGTGGGCCCCGATCGTCGTGTCCGGCGTCGCGCCCGACCTCACCGTCAACGGTCTCGTCGACTCCAACGCGGTGCCCGCCGACGTGCGGGATCGGTTCTCGCACACGGACCACCGGGGCAGCTATCTGCAGATGCACTTCGCGCTCGACGGCGTCCCGGAGTTCGCGGCGCCTTACGAACTGCTCAACGACCCCGCAATGCAGTCCAATATCGGCATTTTCAGCACGCCCGAGGAACTTCAGCAGCAGTGGGAGGACGCCCGGCGCGGCATCGTGCCCACCGACCCGTCGATCGCCCTGCAGATTCCTTCGGTCAACGATCCGGGCCTGGCGCCGCCCGGTAAACACGCGGCCTCAGCGTTCTCGCTGTGGTTTCCCATCGAGGAAGGCGAGCAGGGCTACGGCGAGATGAAGGCCGAGATGGGCAAGCGGGTCATCGAGAAGATCACCCGGCTGGCGCCCAACTTCGAGAGCCTCATCCTGCGCCACACGACCTTCACGCCCAAACACATGGGCACCATGTTCGGTGCGCCCGGCGGCGACTACTGCCATGGCCTGATCCACCCCGACCAGATAGGTCCCAACCGGCCTGGGCCCAAAGGCTATGTCGATCAACCGATTCCGATCGACGGACTGTACCTGGCCAGCGCCGGCTGCCATGGCGGCCCGGGCATCACGTTCATCCCCGGTTACAACGCGGCCAAGCAGGCGCTCGCCGACATGTCCTGATTCCGTTTCCCCACCCCTCGCACCGGGAATGCGGCGGGCATGGGAATCACGGTGGCGGTGACAGGGCCGACGGGCGAGATCGGCAAGTCGGCGGTGCAGGCGCTCGAGGACGTCGCCGAGGTCGACGAGATCCTCGGGATGGCGCGGCGGCCCTTCGACCCGGCCGAGCACGGGTGGACGAAAACGACATACCAGCAGGGCGACATCCTCGACCGCGAGGCCGTCGACGCGCTGGTCGGGCGCGCCGACGTCGTGGTCCATCTGGCCTTCATCATCATGGGCTCGCGGGAGGAGAGCGCGCGCATCAACCTGGCGGGCACCCGCAATGTCTTCGAGGCGACGGTGGCCGCGGAGCGTCCGCGGCGGCTGGTGTACACGTCATCGGTCGCCGCCTATGGATATCACTCCGACAACCCGGTTCCGATCACCGAGGACGTGCCACCGCGGGGCTCGTCCGAGCACTACTACTCCGAGCAGAAGGCCGAGTGCGAGGCGGCGCTTGCCGAAATCGTGGGTGGCTCGTCGCTCGAGGTGTACGTGCTGCGGCCCTGCATCGTCGCGGGCCCGAAGGCACCCGCACTCGCCGACAACATGCCGTGGACCCGGCTGCCCGGTTCGGTCAAGCGTCTCTCCGACGCAGTTCCGCTGTTGAAGACACCCGTTCCGGATCCCGGCATCCCGTTGCAGTTGGTCCATCACGACGACGTGGCGACCGCGATCGCGTTGGCCGCCACCACATCGGCGCCGCCGGGTGCGTACAACATCGCGGGCGACGGGCTGATCTCGCTGTCGGACGTGGCCCGCGAACTCGGAGCCCGAGGCGTGCGCGTGCCAAAGGTCGCCGCGACCGTGGCGTCGGAGGTCGTCGCCCGGTTGCCGTTCGTCCCGTCGGCCCTCGAGTGGTTGCACGTCGGGCGCACCTCGGTGGTCATGGACACCACGAAGGCGAAGACTCAGCTCGGCTGGGAGCCGAAATACACTGCCGCGCACACACTGCGGGAGTTGGCGGACTCCCTGCGCTGAGTCACTGCGTGGGATCGCCGGTGTCGGCGGGGCCGCTCGGGGTGGCGCCGCCCTCGTCCGACCAGTCCACGCCCTCCTGATCGGTGTCGTCGGTGCCCCTTGCGGGGTCGCTCTGCACGTCGTCGTCGGCGTTCGCAGGCCCCGCGTCGGTGTCAGCGGTGCCGGGGTTGTCCTTCTTGTCGTCGCTCACCGCGGCTGAATACCCGCCGGACAGGGGTTTCAGTCGCGGCGCCCCCGCAGCTGGGCCATCCAATCGACGGGGACCCTGCCGCGCGGGCCGGGCGCGGTCTGGCCCTCGGGGCGGGACTGGGGCTCGGCAAGTGGCGGGCCGTCGTAGTACTCGTTCGTGGCGTAGTTCCAGAACCAGTCCTCACCGGGCTCGAACGACCGGATGATCGGATGGCCGGTTTCGCGCCAGTGCGCCGACGCATGGCGCGCCAAGGAGTCGTCGCAGCACCCGATGTGACCGCACGCCGCGCAACGGCGCAGATGCACCCACCACCCGTCCACCGCATCGCATTCGGCGCATCCGGTACCGCTCGGCGGGACCGACGGGTCCACTGCAGCGTCCATAGCCGGTGAGCCTACGCCCCAATTGCCTTGGCGTGCCGCCGATTTCTGCAGGAGGGTTGTGATCGACGCGATTCCACAACCCTCCCGTAGAAATCGACGTGAATGACGCCGGGCTAGCGGGCCATCGTCGAATTCCGCGCGCTCCAATCGGTGGAGACGAACCGGTGGCGGATCAGCCACTCGTCGCCGACCCGCGCGAACACATCGCGGTAGCGGCCGTAGTGGTCGAGGCCGATCTCGGTGAACACCGTGAAGTAGCAGGAGACCCGCGCCTCGTCGGGCGTCACCTCGGTGAACCGGATGTTCGTGACGTTGTGGCGCACGATGCGTTTGACGTTCGACTCGGATGCGGCCGCGTTCGGCGCCGCGACGGCTCCGCCCAGATAGTTGACGATCGCCGCACGGCCTCGCACCGGTTCGGTTCCCCGCACCTCGAGCACCCCGTCATCGCAGAATGCGGCTGCGAGTTCGGGAAGGCGCATGGCGTCGCCCGACCAGTTGTACTGCGCGAGGGTGTCCCTGATGCGTTCCCGGGCGCAAAGCTCCCAAAGTTCCATGCGGACAACCGTAACGGGGCTAGTGTCGCGCCATGGCTACCAGCGATTCCCGCGAGGTCGTGATCGATGCGAGCCCGGCCGAAATCCTCGACGTCATCGCAGACGTCGAATCGGCGCCGGAGTGGTCGCCCCAGCACCAGGGGGCCGAGGTACTCGACAGAGACGCCGACGGCCGGCCCGGGCGGGTGCGGCTGAAGTTGAAGACCATGGGCATCACCGACGAGCAGGTCGTGCAGTACACCTGGGGCGACAACACGGCCGGCTGGACGCTGATCGAATCCAGCCAGCTCAAAACCCAGAGCGCGTCGTACACACTCACGCCCGACGGCGACAAGACCAAGGTCCGGTTCGAGATCACCGTCGACCCCGCGGTACCGATCCCGGGCTTCGTGTTGAAACGCGCCATGAAGGGCGGGCTGGAAGCCGCCACCGACGGCCTGCGCAAGCAGGTTCACAAGCTCAAGCGCGGCTGACCCGTTTCGGAACGCGCCGGGTTGGCAATCAATCCGGCATGGCTGTCACCGAAACTCGCGAAGTCGTCATCGAGGCGACTCCTCAGGAGATCCTCGACGTGCTGACCGACCTCGAGTCGCTGACGGAGTGGTCCTCCGCGCATCAAAAGGTCGAGGTCCTCGAACGCGACGATGCAGGGCGGCCCAGCAAGTCACGTCAGGTCGTCAAGATCGTCGGCGTCTCCGACGAACAGGTGCTCAACTACACGGTGCACGACGACGGGGTGAGCTGGACGTTGGAGAGCTCGAAACAGCAACGCGCACAGAGCGGTCGGTACACATTGACCCCCGACGGCGATTCGACGAAGGTCCACTTCGAGCTGATGGTCGACCCGCTGGTGCCGCTGCCCGGCTTCCTGATCAAGAAGGGCGCCAAGGGATTGATGGAAACCGCCACCGACGGGCTGCGCAAACGGGTGAAGCAGGTCAAGAGCCGTCAATAGACTGCTGCTCTAGCTCGTCGGGTTCGGCGATCGTCAGCACGGCGTCCACGATGTAGGGGTCGGCCTGCAGTTGCGTCTCCAACCGCCGCAGCGTCTCGGCGACCCGCGACTCGACCGCGTCTCCTCGCAGGTCGACACTCGCCACCAGGAACAGCTGCTTAGGGCCGACGAAGACCAGGCGCACGAACCGCACCTCGGCCACATCGGGTAACCCTCGGATCCTCTCGATCGCGGCCTCTCGCACCCGCGGACTCGCCGGCTCGCCGACCAGGAAACGCCTGTTACGGTCGATCAGGATCACCGCGATCACGCCCAGCAGCAACCCGACCAGGATCGACCCGACCGCATCCCACGCGGCGTCACCGGTCAGCTGATGCAACCCGATTCCCGCTGCGGCGATGAGGATTCCGATCAGTGCCGCCGCATCCTCGGCGAACACCGCCCGCGTCGTCGGATCCGAGGTGTCGAGAACGTGGTCGAGAAGGTCCTTGTCGTAGCGATGTGCCTCGGCCCGCAACTGCCGCACGGCCTGGATGAGCGAGACCGACTCCAGGGCGAATGCGACCGCCAGCACGATGTAGGCGACCAGATAGTTCTCCGGTCCCGATTCCGGATGCCGCAGCTCGGTGACGCCGTGCCACACCGACAGGGAACCACCGACGACGAACAACCCCACCGCGGCCAACAACGACCACACGTAGGCCTCCCGGCCGTAGCCGAACGGCCGATCGGCGTCCGGCGGTCGCCGGCTGCGGCGGTTCGCGACGGCGAGCAGGCCCTGGTTGCCCGAGTCGGCCCACGAGTGCGCGGCTTCGGCGGTCATCGACGCCGAGCCCGTGATCACGGCGGCCACGGTCTTGGCGACGGCGACCGCGAGGTTGGCGCCGAACGCGATCAAGACGGTCAGCGTGCTCTCACCGGAGGGCGCTTCGGTCGGGTCCTGTGTCTCGGCCATCTGACTAGTGTGCGACTCATGGTTACAGCGGGACCCCTCGCGGGGGTGAAGGTCATCGAACTCGGCGGTATCGGCCCCGGACCTCACGCCGGGATGGTGCTGGCCGATCTCGGCGCCGACGTGGTGCGCGTGCGCAGACCCGGCGGCCTGCAGATGCCGCCGGAGAACGTCGATCTGCTGCACCGCGGTAAGCGCGTCGTCGACCTCGATCTGAAGAAGGAGTCCGCCGCGCTGCTCGGTCTCGTCGAAAAGGCCGACGTCCTGATCGACGCTTTCCGGCCCGGCACGTGCGAACGACTCGGCATCGGACCCGACGACTGCGCGGCGGTGAACCCGCGGCTGATCTTCGCCCGGATCACCGGCTGGGGCCAGCACGGGCCACTGGCGCAGACCGTGGGCCACGACATCAACTACCTGTCGCAGACCGGCGCGCTGTCGGCCATCGGATACCGCGACCGGCCCCCGGTGGTGCCGCTGAACCTGGTGGCCGACTTCGGCGGTGGCTCGATGGTCGTGCTGCTGGGCATCGTGGCCGCGCTGTACGAACGGGAACGCTCCGGACAGGGTCAGGTGATCGACGCGGCGATGGTCGACGGCGTATCCGTGCTGGCGCAGATCGCGTGGACCATGAAGTCGACGGGCACGCTGCGCGACGAACGCGAGTCGTTCCTGCTCGACGGCAGCGCACCGTTCTATCGCACATATCAGACCGCCGACGGCAAACACATGGCCGTCGGCGCGATCGAACCGCAGTTCTACGCCCATCTGCTGGCCGGGCTCGGTCTCGACGCCGACGAACTCCCACCGCAAATGGACCGCGACGCGTTTCCGGGAATGTGCGAATTGTTCGCCGAGCGGTTTGCGCGCAAGACCCGCGACGAGTGGACCGCGATCTTCGCGGGCACCGATGCGTGCGTCACGCCGGTGTTGACCTGGAGTGAGGCCGCGCAGAACGAGCACCTGCGCGCGCGGTCAACACTGGTGCAGGCCAACGGTGTCGACCAGGCCGCACCGGCGCCACGGTTCTCCAGGACACCGGCCGGACCCGTCGGCGCACCGCCGCGAGCTGCGACTTCGATACTCGATATTGACTGGTAATAATAATTTGCTGGAAAAGGCTATGCACTAGGCAGTTGAGTTAGCTACGATTTGCCGCATGGCCGTGCAGGCATCGAGGGAAGTGGTCTTCGAGGCGCCCAAAGAAGTGATCATGGATGCGCTCGCCGACATCGACACCGTGCCCACCTGGTCGCCCGTGCACAAACACGCCGAGGTGCTCGACCGCTATCCCGACGGCCGCCCGCACCACGTCAAGGCGACGTTCAAGATCATGGGCGTCACCGACAAGGAGCTGCTCGAATACCACTGGGGTGATGACTGGGTGGTCTGGGACGCCAAAGCGACGATGCAGCAACGCGGCCAGCACGGGGAGTACAACCTCACTCCGATCGGCGAGGACCGCACGCGCGTCCGCTTCGACATCATCATCGACCTCGCGGCGCCGATTCCGGAGTTCCTGTTGCGCCGCGCCAAGAAGATGGTGCTCGACGTCGCGACCGAGAACCTGCGGCGCCGGGTGATGGCCGATGACAACGCTTCTGATCAGGCGACGTAGAACGGAATAACTCTCGGCCGAGTGCCGGTTGCGTCTGACATGGCAACCGGAATCGTGCTCTTCGCAAACCCGAACGCCGACAACATCGTCGACGACTTCGTCGCTCAAGCGAGACAGGCGCACGATCTCGGAGTCCGACAGGTCTGGCTTCCACAGCGGTTCGACTACGACGCGATCGGCCTTGCCGGGGTCATCGGTGCGGCGGTACCGGGGCTCGGCGTCGGCACATTCGTCGTGCCGTTCAACCCTCGTCATCCCCTGATCGTCGCGTCGCAGGCGGAGACGACGCAGGCCGCCGCGCACGGTCGGTTCATACTCGGTTTGGGGCTCGGGGCGCACGAAGTCGAGCACCGGGCGTTCGGCACCGCGTGGCCCCACACCATCGCCCGGCTGCGTGAGCACCTGACCGTGCTGCGCTCGATCTTCGACTCCGGCGTCGCCGGATTCCACGGCGCGGAGTTCACCGCCAATCCCGAATGGCCGGTTCAGGTCCCGGGCGGGACGCCCGTCCCGCTCTACGTCGCCGCCATGGGCCCCAAGGCACTGCAGGTGACCGGCGAACTGGCCGACGGCACGCTGCCGTATCTGGCCGGTCCGCGCACCATCGCGGAGTTCATCGTGCCCACCGTGGCGCAAGCGGCCGCCGAGGCCGGGCGGCCGGCCCCGAAGATCGTCGCCGCCGTGCCCGTGTTGGTGTCCGACGATGTCGACGCGGGACGGCGGCGGGCCGCCGAACACCTGAGCTTCTACGAGCAGATCCCCTCGTATCGCCGGGTTCTCGAGCGTGAAGGTGTCGACAGCGCGGTTGAGGTCGCCGCCGTCGGGCCGGCGGAAACGGTGACCCGGCAGCTCAAGAACTACCTCGAGGCCGGCGCGACCGACGTCGTGCTCAGCGCCGTTGACGGCGTCGATCCCGCACAGCGCGAAGCCATTTGGACGATCGCCGCACAGCTCTAAGCGCGAAGGACGCCCAGTCGGCGGATCGCCTCGTCCAGGGTGTCGTCGCGTTTGCAGAAGGCGAACCGCACCAGATGGTTCCACGCACCCGCGTGCTCGGCACCCGGATCGCAGAACGCCGACATCGGGATCGCGGCCACCCCCGCGCGATGCGGTAGCTCGGCGCAGAACGCGGCGCTGTCGCTGAAGCCGAGCGGACGCGGATCGGCGCACAGGAAGTACGTGCCGAAACTGTCGTGCACCTCGAAGCCGAGGTCGGCCAGCGCCGTGCCCAGCCGGTTCCGCTTCTCCTGCAACGCCTCCCGCAGCGCGGCCACCCACGCGCCCTCGTTGTCGAGCGCGTGCGCCACCGCGGGCTGGAATGGCGCGCCTCCGACATAGGAGAGGTACTGCTTGGCCGCGCGCACCCCCGCGATGAGATCGCCCGGGCCGCACGCCCAGCCGATCTTCCAGCCGGTGACGTTGAACATCTTGGCGGCGCTCGAGATCGTGATGGTGCGGTCGGCCATGCCGGGATAGGACGCGAGCGGGACGTGGCGGCGGTCGTCAAAGACGAGGTGCTCGTAGACCTCGTCGGTGATCACCAGTAGGTCGGCCTCGACGGCCAGGGCTGCCAACTCCCGCAGCTCGTCGTCGCCGGCCACCATGCCGGTGGGGTTGTGCGGCGAGTTGACGATCAGCGCCTTGGTCTTCGGTGTGATCGCCCGGCGCAGCCCGTCGACGTCGATCCGGAAGCCGCTGCCCTCCTGGATCATGGGCACGGCGCGGCGCTCGCAGCCCGCCATCGCGATCACGGGGGAGTAGGAGTCGTAGAACGGCTCGATCAACAGCACCTCCGAGCCGGGTTCGACCAGCCCGATGACCGAGGCCGCGATCGCCTCGGTGGCGCCGACGGTGACCAGCACCTCGGTGTCCGGGTCGTAGGTGATGCCGTAGGTGCGTTTCCGCTGCGCGGCGATCGCCTCGCGCAGCGGTGCGATGCCCAGGCCGGGCGGGTATTGGTTGACGCCGTCGGCGATCGCGTTCTCGGCGATCTTGAGCATCTCCGGCGGGCCGTCCTCGTCGGGGAACCCCTGGCCGAGGTTGACGGCGCCGATGCGGGCGGCCAGCGCCGACATCTCGGCGAAGATCGTCACCGCGTACGGCCGCAACCGTCTGACTGTCACGGTTCCCGAGCGTAATGCCGCGACGCGAGCGTAATGCCGCCGCGAACGTGGGTTACCGTCACGCAAATCCCGCGATTCGTGTGCGGCTAACCCACGTTCGGCAGGTGGTACGGCCGCCCAACCAACAGGTTGGTCTGGGCTGTTACGCTCGGGCGCATGTCTGAAGAAGCCTTCATCTACGAGGCGATCCGCACGCCTCGCGGCAAGAACAAGAACGGCGCGCTCAACGAGGTCAAGCCGGTCAACCTGGTCGTCGGCCTGATCGAGGAGATCCGCAGCCGCTATCCCGACCTCGACGAGACGCTGATCAGCGACGTCATCCTCGGCTGCGTGTCGCCCGTCGGCGACCAGGGCGGCGACATCGCCCGCACCGCGGCCCTGGTGGCCAATCTCCCCGAGACCACCGGTGGGTTCCAGCTCAACCGGTTCTGCGCCTCGGGCCTCGAGGCCGTCAACACCGCCGCCCAGAAGGTCCGGTCCGGATGGGACGACCTGGTGCTCGCGGGCGGTGTCGAGTCGATGAGCCGCGTCCCGATGGGCTCCGACGGCGGCGCGTGGGCGTCCGACCCGGAGACCAACTACCGCATCGGCTTCGTGCCGCAGGGCATCGGCGCCGACCTGATCGCCACGATCGAAGGCTTCTCTCGCGAGGACGTCGACCGCTACGCGCTGCGCAGCCAGGAGAAGGCCGCCGCGGCCTGGTCGGGCGGCTACTTCGCCAAATCCGTCGTCCCGGTCAAGGACCAGAACGGCCTCGTCATCCTCGACCACGACGAGCACATGCGCCCCGACACCACGCTCGAGGGCCTCGGCCAGCTCAAGACCGCGTTCGACGGTGTCGGCGCGATGGGCGGCTTCGACGACGTGGCGCTGCAGAAGTATCACTTCGTCGAGAAGATCAACCACGTCCACACCGGCGGCAACAGCTCGGGCATCGTCGACGGCGCCGCGCTGGTGCTCGTCGGCTCCGAAAGCGCGGGGAAGGCTCAAAATCTCACCCCGCGCGCCCGCATCGTGGCCACCGCCACGAGCGGCGCCGATCCGGTCATCATGCTCACCGGGCCGACCCCGGCCACCCGCAAGGTGCTCGACCGCGCCGGCCTGACGGTCGACGACATCGACCTGTTCGAGCTGAACGAGGCGTTCGCCTCCGTGGTGCTGAAGTTCCAGAAGGACCTGAACATCGCCGACGAGAAGCTCAACGTCAACGGTGGCGCCATCGCGATGGGCCACCCGCTGGGCGCCACCGGCGCCATGATCACCGGAACCATGGTCGACGAGCTCGAGCGTCGTAACGCGCGGCGTGCGCTGATCACGCTGTGCATCGGCGGCGGCATGGGCGTGGCCACCATCATCGAGCGCGTCTGAGCGCGGGTTTAAGGAAAAGCAATGGCAGAGAACACCATTCAGTGGGACAAGGATGCCGACGGCATCGTCACCCTGACGCTGGACGACCCGACGGGTTCGGCCAACGTGATGAACGAGCACTACACCGAGTCGATGCACAACGCCGTAGAAAAGTTGGCACGGCTTGTCGCCGAGGATCCAGATTCGATCACCGGCGTCGTCATCACCAGCGCGAAGAAGACCTTCTTCGCCGGCGGTGACCTCAAGGGCATGATCAACCTCGGCCCGGACAACGCGGCCGAGGCGTTCGCCACCCCGGAGGCGATCAAGGCCGACCTGCGCAAGCTCGAGACGCTGGGCAAGCCGGTCGTCGCTGCCATCAACGGCGCCGCGCTCGGCGGTGGCCTGGAGATCGCGCTGGCCTGCCACCACCGGATCATCGCGGACGTGAAGGGCGCCGTCGTCGGCTTCCCCGAGGTCACGCTGGGCCTGCTGCCCGGCGGCGGTGGTGTCGCACGCAGCGTGCGGATGTTCGGCATCCAGAAGGCCTTCATGGAGGTGCTGAGCCAGGGCACCCGGTTCAAGCCGGGCAAGGCCAAAGAGGTCGGCCTGGTCGACGAGGTGCTGCCGACCGTCGAGGAGCTGGTGCCCGCGGCCAAGGCGTGGATCAAGGCCAACCCCGACGCGCACACCCAGCCGTGGGACGCCAAGGGCTACAAGATGCCCGGCGGCACGCCGACGAGCCCGGGCCTGGCGAGCATCCTGCCGTCGTTCCCGGCGCTGCTCAAGAAGCAGCTGAAGGGTGCGCCGATGCCGGCGCCGAGGGCGATCCTGGACGCGGCCGTCGAGGGTGCGCAGGTCGACTTCGACACCGCGAGCCGCATCGAGAGCCGTTACTTCACCCAATTGGTCACCGGGCAGACCGCCAAGAACATGATCCAGGCGTTCTTCTTCGATCTGCAGGCCATCAACGGTGGTGCGTCGCGGCCCGACGGCATCGAGCCCGTCAAGATCAACAAGATCGGTGTGCTGGGCGCGGGCATGATGGGCGCGGGTATCGCCTACGTGTCGGCCAAGGCCGGCTTCGCCGTCGTGCTCAAGGACGTCAAAATCGAGGCCGCCCAGAAGGGCAAGGGCTACTCCGAGAAGCTCGAGGCCAAGGCGCTCGAGCGGGGCAAGACCACGCAGGAGAAGTCCGACGCGCTGCTGGCCCGCATCACGCCGACCGCCGATCCGGCCGACCTCAAGGGCGTGGACTTCGTCATCGAGGCCGTGTTCGAGGACCAGGATCTCAAGCACAAGGTGTTTCAGGAGATCGAGGACATCGTCGAGCCCAACGCGCTGCTGGGATCGAACACCTCGACGCTGCCGATCACCGGTCTGGCGACCGGGGTGAAGCGCCAGGAGGACTTCATCGGCATCCACTTCTTCAGCCCCGTCGACAAGATGCCGCTGGTCGAGATCATCAAGGGCGAGAAGACCTCTGACGAGGCGCTGGCCCGGGTGTTCGACTACACGCTGGCGATCGGCAAGACGCCGATCGTGGTGAACGACAGCCGCGGCTTCTTCACCAGCCGCGTGATCGGCACCTTCGTCAACGAGGCGCTGGCGATGCTCGGCGAGGGCATCGCGCCCGCGAGCATCGAGCAGGCCGGCTCGCAGGCTGGCTACCCGGCGCCGCCGCTGCAGCTGTCCGACGAGCTCAACCTCGAGCTGATGCACAAGATCGCCGTCGCCACCCGCAAGGGCGTCGAGAGCACGGGCGGCACGTACGAGCCGCATCCGGCCGAGGCGGTCGTCGAGAAGATGATCGAGATCGGTCGTCCGTCGCGCCTGAAGGGTGCCGGGTTCTACGAGTACGCCGACGGCAAGCGCGTCGGCCTGTGGCCGGGGCTGAAGGACACCTTCAACTCGGGCAGCGCGTCGATCCCGTTGCAGGACATGATCGATCGCATGCTGTTCGCCGAGGCGCTGGAGACCCAGAAGTGCCTCGACGAGGGTGTGCTGACCTCGACCGCCGACGCGAACATCGGCTCGATCATGGGTATCGGCTTCCCGCCCTACACCGGTGGTTCGGCGCAGTTCATCGTCGGCTACGAGGGTCCCGGCGGTGTCGGCAAGGAGGCCTTCGTGGCCCGCGCCAAGGAACTCGCCGCCAAGTACGGCGAGCGGTTCAATCCGCCGGCGTCGCTGACCTGACGAACTAGACGGGCTGAGCGCTCACCCTTGTACGGTCTTCCGCCGAGGATTCGTACAAGGGTGAGCGCTCGCCGCTATCGCGGGCGTACTGGCCGGACATGGCGCAGTCGACGCTGGTGTGCACGCGCGTGCACATGACCAACGTGATCGGCTGGAAGAACGTCCCGGTACGGGTGATTCGATAGATTGGCGCCGTGCCGGAAAGCTTCACCGAAAGGTTCGCGGCCGGGTTGGCCCGCTACGGCGAGGACCCCTGCATCGAGTTCGAGGGACACTGGTACAGCGGCCACCAGGTGAGCGCCTACGGCCGCGCCATCGCGCAGGCGTTGCGGGACTCCGGTGTCGCCGACGACGCGCCCGTCGGCCTCGTGGTCAGGAACCGGTTGGCGCACGCCGCGGCGATCATCGGATTCCTCGCTGCGGGACGCGCGGTGTCGATGATCTACTCGTTCCAGTCGTCCGAGTCCATCGGCCGCGACATAAAGACGCTCGGACTGTCGGCAATCGTCGCCGACGTCGAGGACTGGACCGCGCCGGTCGTGGACGCTGCGCGGCGGGCGGGCAGCGCGGGCGTGGCGATAGCCGGTCGGCAGCCGATCGTCGCCGCGGTACCCCAGCTGGAACGTCGCGACCCACAGCGAGCTCACGCCGACGCCGAACCCGGTGTGGCACTGCAGATTTTGACCAGCGGCACGACGGGACCGCCGAAGCGGCAGTCGATCAGGACTGCGGTGCTCGAGCGGACCGTGTTCAGCGTGACCAGCGGGGAGGCCGCACCCGCCGACGCCCCGCCGGAACTTGCGTACTGGCAGTTCGGCGGAATCGGCGTGTGCCAATTGATCGCCGGCGTGTACAACGGCAGGCGCATCGCGATGCTCGAACGGTTCAGCGTCGACGACTACGTGAATCTGGTGAAGCGGCACCGCATCACACGTTCGGGTGTGCAGCCCGCCGTCATCCGGATGCTGCTCGACGCCGACGTCGCCAAGGAGGACCTCGCGTCGCTGAACTTCTTGATCAGCGCGTCGGGACCGCTGGACCCCGAGACCCGCGACGAGTTCGAGGCCAAGTACGGCATTCCCATCGTGCTGGCCTACGGCGCAACGGAATTCGCAGGATCGCTGTGTGCCTGGACGCCGGAGATGCAACGCGACTTCGGTTCGGCCAAGCGCAACAGCGTCGGCAGGGCCTTGCCGGATGTACAGGTCCGCATCGTCGACCCCGACAGCGGGGCCGAACTCGCCGCCGGCGAGCCCGGACTGCTGGAAACCAAGGTCGCGCCGATCGGCCCGGACTGGATCCACACCACCGACATCGCGTCGATCGATGCCGACGGTTTCGTCACGCTGCACGGAAGGGCCGACGGCGCCATCAATCGGGGCGGGTTCAAGATTCTCCCGGAAACCGTTCGGCGCGTACTGATCTCGCATCCGGCCGTCCGCGACGCATGTGTGGTCGGGGTGGGCGATGCGCGCCTCGGTGAGGTGCCTGCCGCGGCGATCGAGGTGTTTCCGGGGCTGCCGGTGCCCTCGGACGACGAGCTCGCCGAGCTGGTCCGCCGATCGCTGCCGGTGTACAACGTGCCGGTGGCGTTCTCGGTCGTCGACGAACTACCGCGCAACCCGGCGCTGAAGGTGAGCCTTCCCGCCGTCGCCGCGCTGTTCGAGCCGCGCTAGAAGGCCCCCAGGTCCGACGACAGCCAATGTTGCGGCTTCATGAAGATCACCACGCTGGCGCCGTGCTCGCGTCGGGCGTACTCGAGGTAGGCGTCAACCTTCTCGGGCGGCATATAGCGTTTGGTCACCTCGACGAGCTGCTCGTCGGTGGCCGGCTCGATGCGGCTGACCGTGCCGTCGACGGCCACGTACCGGACCGTTGGCTCGAGCCGCTGAACCATCAGCGTGAACTCGCCCTGCGTCTCGATGAGTCGATGTTTTCGGGAGCCGTCGCCGGTGAGCACCCACGGCTCGCCGCCGGGTGAGTACTGGTACCAGACGGGGACTGTCAGCGGGCCGCGCTTGTCACCGGCAGAGACCGACAGCGCGGCAACGTGAGGTTCGGCCAGAAATTGTTCGCGTTCGTCTTTGGAGAGGGCCATGACGTCACGCTAGACCCGACATCCGTCAGGCCGGTGGACTCAGGTCAGCAGCCGACCCGCGAGAAGAACGCCACGGCGACGAGGCCGATCACGAACGCCACCTGGGGCTGACCCATCGCGAGGGTGCTCGCGACGCCCGCGATCGCGGCGATCGCGATGACGGCGAGCAGAAGCAGGTAGAACCACCGGACGTGGTGGTGAGCGTCGCCGCCGGCCCGCACGTGGTGCGATTCCATTCCCGTCGCTGGGTCACGGACCACTGCGGCCTCCTTGTGGCTTACGTCACACAAAATACTGCTTTGTGAGCCACACCATACAACACCTGGTGGCGAACGCAAATGCGCACGCGGCGATGTTCGCGTTGCGAGCCGATAACGGCCCGACCACTGCTTTTGTGGGAGACACTGCACGTGATCCGTAGTTAATTCGAAAGCTGAGCTAACAATGACGGACCTGTGCCAGCTGCCCGCCCATACGCTCGTCGCGCTGATGGTGGGCAGCGAAGTCTCGTGCCGCGGCGTGCAGATCGCGGCCCGACCGTGGGAGGACGCGACGGCGCTCGCGGTGGCGGCGCGGCTCGAAACAGCGCTGGGACGATGGCGTCCTCCGCCGCCGGTTGCATAGAGTCGGGAGCCATGCGCTTCGGACTGTTCATCCCGCAGGGCTGGCGACTCGATCTGATCGACATTCCACCCGCAGAGCAATGGGCGGTGATGCGCGAGCTCGCCGCGTACGCAGACGGCAGCGGTGCGTGGGACTCGTTGTGGGTGTACGACCACTTCCACACCGTCCCGGTGCCCACGTCCGAGGCGACACACGAGGCGTGGACCCTGATGGCCGCCTACGCCGCGACGACATCGCGCATCAAACTCGGCCAGATGTGCACGGCGATGGGCTATCGCAACCCGGTGTATCTGGCCAAGGTCGCCGCCAC
Organism: Mycobacterium sp. E136; assembly: GCF_001666865.1. Lineage (NCBI taxonomy): Bacteria > Bacillati > Actinomycetota > Actinomycetes > Mycobacteriales > Mycobacteriaceae > Mycobacterium > Mycobacterium sp. E136. Next base: position 9,131 of record NZ_LZJE01000242.1, on the reverse strand, counting down.
CGCCGACGTCATCTCCGGAGGCCGCATCCAGATGGGCATCGGCGGCGGATGGTACGAACACGAGTGGCGCGCATACGGTTACGGGTTCCCCTCGGCGGGTGAGCGACTGGGCCGACTCGACGAGGGAGTGCGGATCATGCGCGACGCCTGGCGCGACGGGACGGTCAGCCTCGACGGCAAGCACTATCAGGTGTCCGGGGCAATTGTCGAGCCGAAGCCCCTACAGGACAACGGGATTCCGCTGTGGATCGCCGGCGGCGGCGAGAAGGTGACGCTCAAGATCGCCGCGAAATACGCGCAGTACACCAACTTCACCTGCGAGCCGGGAGGATTCACCCACAAGTCGCAGGTGCTGGCCGACCACTGCCGTGACGTCGGCACCGACTACGACGCGATCGTGCGCTCGGCCAATTTCAACGCCGTGATCGGCGAATCGGAGTCCGACGTCAAGGACCGGGTGGCGAGGCTGCACGCCCGGCAGGTCACCAAGGCCGACGAGTCGGCGGTCGACGCGATGCTGAGCACCGTGTCCGCCCCCGAGTCCGCAAGCGGCACGCCCGAGCAGGTGGTTGAAAAGCTCGACAAGATGCGCGGACTCGGTTGCGAATACGCCATCCTCTACTTCCCGGAGGCCGCGTACAACCGCTCCGGTATCGAGCTGTTCGAGCAGAAGGTGATCCCCGCCCTGAGCTAGGGCCACGAGGAAGTTTCCGCAGCCGTAACACGACGGGACTCAAAAGGGGCTCGCTTGGTGTTGTGGTGGTCATCAGCCGAGAGGAGCGCCGCCATGACAGAGAGCATCACCGCCCTGGTGACCGGGGCCAACCGAGGACTCGGGCGCCGGCTCGCGGCCGACCTGGTGTCGCGCGGCGCCAAGGTCTACGCCGGGGCCAGGGATCCCGCGACCGTCGACCTGCCCGGGGTGGTTGCGGTCCAGCTCGACATCACCGATCCGGAGTCGGTGCGCCGCGCGGCAGAGACCGCCGACGACGTCACGGTCCTGGTGAACAATGCCGGGGTGTCGACGAGGGCCGCACTGCTGAGCGGGCCGATCGAGGACATCCGGCTGGAGATGGACACGCACTACTTCGGCACGCTCAACGTCGTCCGTGCGTTCGTGCCCGTCATCGAGAAGAACGGCGGCGGGTCGATACTGAACATCCTGTCGGTGCTCTCCTGGTATCACCCCCCGACGTCGGGCGCCTATTCGGCCGCCAAGGCCGCGGCCTGGGCGATGACCGATGCGCTGCGAACGGAGTTGGCGCCGCGCGGAATTCACGTCTCGGCGCTGCACGTGGGTTACATGGACACCGAAATGGTCAGCTACATCCCCGTGGAGCAGAAGATCGATCCGTCGGTGGTCGCCGAGCAGGCCATCACCGGTCTGCTGAACGCCGATGCGGAGATCCTCGCCGACGACCTGTCGCGTTCGGTGAAGGCTGCGCTCTCGACCGCGAACACCTGATCACGGCGTCGGCGGAATCGGTCCTTCCGGCGGTATCGCGGGCCCGGGCGCGGGAGTGTCGTAGTAGCCGGGCGGCGGCGGGCCGTTCAGGGGGTAGTACCCCGGCGGCAGCGGTGGACCGCCCTGTTCCGGCGGCGCGACCGGCGGCCCGTTGGATTCCGGGGCGTTGATCGAGGTGTACCCGGGCGGCAATTGCGGCGCGGGTCCCGCACCGGGTGGCGGTGCCGCCCCGACCGGCATCTGACCGGGTGGCATCGCAGTGAACCCGTACGGATCCTGGGCCTGGTGCCAGGCGTCACGGAGGAAGCCGAGCGGACCCGGGCTCGAGCCCTGGCCGTACTGCGGGTTCAGGATTTCGGGCACCGGTGGTGGGCCGACGGGCGGCGGCGCCGGCGGTGGATCCGCCGCGTCCACAGGGGCGGCGTAGGGCTGACCGGGCGACGGCGGCGCGCCGGGCGCTCCGGGAACGGGCGGGACCTCGGGATCCGCAGAAGCGAAACCGGCCGATACCAGCGCACCCAGACCGACGGCGATGCCGACGAGCCCGAGCTTGGCCGCCTGGACGGTCGTGGCGCGACGGCGTCTGGTCATGGGTAAGCAGGCTAGCGCCTCGGTGTGGCGGGCGCTCAGTTACGACGGTGTCGGTGCGACCGCCGGCGGTGTCTGCGCCGTCACTAAGATTGGCTTCTCCGCCGAATTGCGAATCGACCAGCCCTCGATAGGAAGCCCGCGATGAACAAGACCTCGCTGACCGCGCTCGTACGTGAGCAACTCGAGACGGCACGCGCCGCCAGCAGCGGCCGCAGCGCGCACACCGTGTACGGCGGCCACGAGCATTCGCTGCGTCAGACGTTGATCGCGCTGACCGCCGGCAGCCAACTCGACGAACACGAGACCAACGGAGAGGCCACCCTGCAGGTGCTCCAGGGGCGGGTCCGCCTGACCCAGGACTCGACCAACTGGGACGGTTCGGCGGGCGACCACATCGTGGTGCCGAAGGCCCGGCACGGCCTGCAGGCGCTCGAGGACTCCGCGGTGCTGCTGACGGTGTCGAACCCGGTGGGTCCGCACGTCTAGTACCTAGATCGTCGGCCCCAAGAGGTCGTCGGCGTCCTTGATGACGTAGCCGTACCCCTGCTCGGCGAGGAATCGCTGGCGGTGCGCGGCGTATTCGGCGTCGAGGCTGTCGCGGCTGACCACGGAGTAGAAGATCGCACCGCCGCCGTCGGCCTTGGGCCTCAGCAGTCGGCCCAGCCGCTGCGCCTCTTCCTGGCGCGACCCGAAGGTTCCCGAAACCTGCACGGCGACACTGGCTTCCGGTAGGTCGATGGAGAAGTTGGCGACCTTCGACACCACGAGCGTTGAGATGTCGCCGCGACGGAACTGGTCGAACAGCGCCTCGCGTTCGGCGGTCTTGGTCGAGCCCTGGATCACCGGTGCGTCGAGCTCCTGGCCGAGCTCCTCGAGCTGGTCCAAATAGGCGCCGATCACCAGCGTCTGTTCGCCCTTGTGTTTGTCGAGGATCGACTTGACCACCGCGATCTTCGTGTGCGCGGTCGAGCACAGCTTGTACCGCTCGTCGGGTTCGGCGGTTGCGTACAGCATCCGCTCGTTGTCCGTCATCGTCACACGCACCTCGACGCATTCGGCCGGTGCGATCCAGCCCTGCGCCTCGATGTCCTTCCACGGCGCGTCGTACCGCTTCGGGCCGATCAACGAGAACACGTCGCCCTCGCGGCCGTCCTCGCGAATCAGCGTGGCGGTCAAGCCGAGTCGGCGACGGGACTGCAGATCGGCCGTCATCCGGAACACCGGCGCGGGCAGCAGGTGCACCTCGTCGTAGATGATCAGGCCCCAGTCGCGGCTGTCGAACAACTCCAGGTGGCGGTATTCGCCCTTGGTGCGACGCGTGATCACCTGATAGGTCGCGATCGTCACCGGGCGGATCTCCTTGCGTTCACCGGAGTATTCGCCGATCTCGTTCTCGGTGAGCGAGGTCCGGTTGATCAGTTCGCGCTTCCACTGCCTGCCCGCGACGGTGTTGGTCACCAGGATCAGCGTGGTGGCCGAGGCCTTCGCCATGGCGGCGGCGCCGACGAGCGTCTTACCCGCACCGCAGGGCAGCACCACGACGCCGGAGCCGCCCTCCCAGAAGGAGTCCGTGGCCATCTGCTGGTAGTCGCGCAGATGCCAGCCGTTCTCAGCCAGGCTGATCGGGTGCTTCTCGCCGTCGACATAACCGGCGAGATCCTCTGCGGGCCAGCCGATCTTGAGCAGCATCTGCTTGACGCGGCCGCGTTCGCTGCCGTGCACGATCACGGTGTCGTCGTCGATGCGGGCGCCGAGCATCGGTGCGATCTTCTTGTTGCGCAGCACCTCCTCGAGCACGGCGCGGTCCAGGCTCACCAGGGTCAGGCCGTGCACCGGGCTCTTCACCAGCTGCAGGCGCCCGTAGCGGGCCATCGTGTCGACGATGTCGACGAGCAGCGGCTGCGGCACCGCGTAGCGGGAGAACGACACCAGCGCGTCGACGACCTGTTCGGCGTCGTGGCCCGCGGCGCGGGCGTTCCACAGCGCCAGCGGGGTGATCCGGTAGGTGTGCACGTGCTCGGGCGCACGCTCGAGTTCGGCGAACGGGGCGATCGCGGCGCGCGCGGCGCCCGCCTGTTCATGGTCGACCTCGAGCAGCACCGACTTGTCGGACTGCACGATCAGGGGGCCGTCGGTCATTTTGTCCATTATCCAGAACCCCCGGACGTGCCTATCGCGCCTACTGTTCGTCGGCGGCGACCACTGAGGTGACGCGGTGGATGGCGAAGTCGCGGACCCGGCCCGAGGCGGGGTCGTAGGCGGTCAGCTGCCCGCCCCGCACGTTGATCGGCGCGACGACGCGCTGCGTGGCCACCCCGGCGGGGTCGACGTATCCGATCACGACGGACGCCTGGGTATGGGCGGCCTCCTGCAACTGGCTGATCGCGACCGCGGGGTCCAACCGCAGACCGCCGGTGGGCGCGGCCGCCACCTTGCGCAGCACCGAAACGATGGCGCCAAGCGTCTGGCTGGTGGGTGTCGGGGCCAGGCGATAGGCGCGCCGGCGTCCCGGCGGGGTGGGCACCCGCGCGCCGCGAGCCCGGATGTCGACGATGGTGCCGGTCGAGTCCTCGGCCGCGGGGGCGAAGCCGGCCTGACGCAGCGCGGCGAGCACCTCGGAGATCGGGGCCTGCGACACCGCGACCGTCGGCGCGAGTAGACGCATCTCCAGCGGCTCGGTCGCCGGTGCGCCGACCGCCTGCGCGAGCAGCGCAGCGTCCTCGCATCGCACGAACGACGCCGCCATCCCGACCCGCAACTGCCCATGCCTGCGGGCGACGTCGTCGATCAGATACGTCAAACCCTGGGGGACAGGGGTTTTCGAGTGACGGTGGAAGAACGCGTGTAACTCGCCCGCGGTCCGGCCGGTGTCGAGTGCCCGCCGGATCGAGGCCTCGCTGATCCGGTACACCATCGCCGCGCCCGCGGACTCCACGCTCGCGACCGCGGCGAGTTGCTCGGCGAGGTCCCGCTGCAGCGGACCGGGAACGATCACCGTGAGGTCGGCCTGCAGCAGGAAGTGGTCGATCGGCGCAGGCAGCACCTTGTCCATGGCCTTGACCACATCGTCGGCAGACGCGTCGGTGAGGAGCGTCCGAGCCGGGGTGGCCAGCGCGCCGCGGCCCACCAAGCCCAGCGCATGGGCCTCCGTCAACAGGTCGCCGACCGGACCGGGCTGCAATCGAACACCCCAGCGCGGCCTGCGCCAGATCATCGCGCGCGAGGCCTCGGTGGCGTCCACGCCCGCACCCGGCGGCAGGCCGGCCAGCACCTCGAGGAGCAGTCGCCGGTCCAGCGGAGCGGCGGTGGAGAACAGCGAATCCGACAGGGCGGCATAGGGTTTGCCGTCGGGTCCGCGGTGCCCGACCAGGCTCGGCCGGCCGGGCAGATCCAGCCAGGTGGTGGCCAGCAGATGCCATTTGACCGCAGTCGGGGATTCGACGAAGCGGTCGGCGGAGACCGTCGGCGCCCAGTAGGGGCCGTCTCCTGCGTCCGGTTCCGGTTCCGGCATGCCCGCCGCGATGAGCCCGGCAGCCGCGGTCACTTCGAGGATCAGCCCGAGGCGACGATCGTCGATGCCGGTGGCCTTGGTCAGCCGTTTGACGTCGCGCACGCCGAGCCCACCGCTGCGCAACTCGGGAACCGGTGTGGCGCCAAGTGTTTCGAGCACCACCTCGACCTCGCGCAGCAGATCGAGCGCGGCCCCCGCGGCGACCGCATCGGCATCGGCCGCCGACGTCGTGGACACCACCGGATCGGGTTCGGTCAGCTGCACCGGGCCGGGCAGCTCACCGCGCAGCACCTGGCCGACCAGCCGCGGCAGGATCACGGTGTCCGCGTCGACCTGGCGCAGCAGGCCCGCGGCCAACAGCCGCTGCACCGGGCGGTCCGGCGGTGTGCCGGGCGCGGCGTCGCGGGTGCGGCCCATCGGCGAACCCTCGAGCAGTTTCTGCAGCAGTTCGGACTGCGCCTCGTCCAGCGTCTGTAGCCGCGCGTCGATCTCCTCGGGCGTCGCCGAGCTGTCCTCGACCGAGGCCTGCCCGGGGTACCACGGCAGCCCCGCCACGGCCTCGGCCGCCACCCGCACCGTCGCATCACCCCACACCAGCGCGCGGTCGCGAAGGTCGTCGACGGCCTCATTCGCCGCAGCCTCCGGCACACGGTCGCCGATCAGCTCCATGAGCTTGGTGACCGGCACCACAGCGGTGTCGGCGTGCAGCACGAGCAACGCGTCGAGAACAGCCAACCGCAGAAAATCGAGGTCATCGGTGGCGGCCTTGACCGACTGGCGCGCCTGCGCGCGGGCGGCCAGTGCGGCGATCGTCCCCGGAGGCGGTTGGGTCAGGTCGGGCCGCAACTCCAGCAAACGGATGAGCCGCTCGTCGGGGAGATCGGCCAACCAGGCGCCGAGGGGAAGGCCTGGTCTGTTCTCGGTCATCGCTGACCAGCGTAAAGGAGTGTGGCGGTGTCGCCACCGGCCGGAGCATTTGCCACAATGTGGGCGTGGCAGACAACAAAGGGAAGAAGCGGTACGTCGATCCGGGCTGGCCGGCGGTCGACGGGGACGATGACCACGCGGTGAGCGAGCTGGCCACCGACCGTACCGGCGCGCTGTCGCCCTTCGGCGAGATCACGTTCCCGCTGCCCGCGGACGAACTGCCGTACGTGCACGCGGTCACGGTCGTCAACAAGTAGGTGTCCGAGCGGCCCCGCCTCTCACACGTCGACGAGACCGGCGCGGCGCACATGGTCGACGTCACGGCGAAGGACGTCACCAAGCGCACCGCCGTCGCCGCGGGAACCCTGCACACCACCGCCGACGTCGTCGCGATGATCGCCTCGGGCGGGCTGCCCAAGGGCGACGCGTTGGCCACCGCCCGGGTCGCGGGCATCATGGCCGCCAAGCGCACGAGTGACCTCATTCCGCTGTGTCATCAGTTGGCGCTCACGGGCGTCGACGTCGAGTTCGAGATCGGCGACGCCTTGCAATCAGGGCGAGTGGACATCACGGCGACGGTGCGCAGCACCGACCGCACCGGCGTGGAGATGGAGGCGCTGACCGCGGTGAGCGTGGCCGCGCTGACGCTTTACGACATGCTCAAGGCCGTCGACCCCGCCGCCCGCATCGACGACGTGCGGGTGTTGCGCAAAGAGGGCGGCAAAACCGGAACGTGGACCCGCTGATGCGCTCGGGCCGGGTCGTCGTCGCATCCACTCGCGCCGCCGCCGGGGTGTACGAGGACCGCAGCGGACCGGTCGTCGTGGACTGGCTCATCGCTCGCGATATCGACACTCCGCCGCCCGTAGTCGTGCCGGACGGTGACGCGGTCGCCGAGGCGATCTCTGTCGCGGTCGCCGACGGGGTGGACGTGGTGATCACCTCCGGCGGGACGGGCATCTCGCCGACGGACCGCACCGCCGAGGCCACCGCGGCGTTGGTCGACTATCAGATCCCCGGGCTGGCCGACGCCATCCGCCGGGCCGGCGAGGACAAGGTGCCGACGTCGGTGCTCTCGCGCGGCGTGTGCGGGGTGAAGGGCCGCACGCTGATCCTGAACCTGCCTGGTTCACCGGGCGGGGTCAAGGACGGCCTCGGTGTGCTCGACCGGGTCCTCGAGCATGCACTCGACCAGCTCGTCGGGAAGGACCACGCACGATGACCGCCGTTGTGCTGCGCGCCGATGTGAGCGAGCAGCCGATCGAGCTGGCCGACCACGAGGCCCTGGTCGCCAACGCCTCCGCGGGTGCGGTGGTGAGCTTCGCCGGTGTCGTGCGCGACCACGACGGCGGGCGTTCGGTGATCCGGCTGGAGTACTCGGCGCATCCCCAGGCATCGCAGACGCTCGCTGAGGTGGCCGCGCAGGTCGCCGCGGAGGCAGACGGCGTGCGGGCGATCGCGGTCAGCCACCGCGTCGGCGTGTTGGAGATCGGCGATGCCGCGTTGGTTGCCGCGGTCGCGGCCGATCACCGCGCGGCGGCGTTTGCGACATGCGCTCGGCTGGTCGACGTCGTCAAGGAGCGCCTACCGGTGTGGAAGCACCAGTTCTTCGCCGACGGCTCCGACGAATGGGTCAACTCCGCGTAGCGACTTTGTTCGTGATCAGGCGGGCGGCAGCGGCTGCGCGGCCGGATCGACCGGTGCCGGCGCAGCCGGGAGATTCGGCGCCTGGCCGCCCGGTGCGTCCGGCGTGGTGAGCGGACGCTGGGTCAGCGCCAGCAGCGCGTCCTTGCCGGTGATGTCCTGCGTCTGGATCGCGTGCCAGATCTCCTTGAGGTAGGAGACGTTCGGGCTCTCGGCGCCGGCCTGTGCCCGGTCGACGGTCGTTCCCGGGGGCAGGTTGTCCGGGCTCGCGAGATGCGGCACGCCGCCGTCGACGGCGAGCGGATCGGCAGCAGGCGCGGGCGGCGCCGGCGGCATCTGCGGAGCGGGCTGCAGCGCCGCGTCGACGGGCAGCGACCAGAGTTCCGGCTGCTCGCCGGGGACCGGCACGTCCGGCGCGACGTCCCAGTTCGCGACGGACTGCGCGTCGACCGGGGGAGCCTCGGGCACCGGAGCGGCCAACGGATCGAACGGCGCGGGCGGCGCTTCGGGCACGGGCGCGGCGAGCGCGTCGAACTGCTCGGGGGCGGGCGGTGCCGCCGGAGCCGGAGCCGGCGCGGGCGGTGCCTCCGGAACCGGGGCGGCCAGGGCATCGACCGGCGGGGCCTCCGGAACCGGGGCGGCCAGGGCATCGACGGGCGGTGCCTCGGATGCGGGTGCCGGCGGTGCCTCGGGAGCCGGGGCGGCCAGCGCGTCGACCGGCGGGGCGAGTGGATCGACCGGCGGCGGTGAGTACGCACCCGCCGCGCACCTGGCCTCCAAGGAAGAGCAGATCGCGGTCGCCGAACGCGTGCTCGCCAGCCAGGGCAAGGGCGCGTGGCCTACGTGCGGTCGCGGCCTGTCCGGTGCGACGCCGCGCAACATCGTCGACGACGCGATCGACGCGGTGAACAACTTGCTGCCTCCGCCGCCCCCGCCGTTCGATCCGTTCGCTCCGCCTCCACCGCCCGCGGCGGCGGCGGCGCTGGCCGCCCC
>NZ_LZJE01000241.1:0-13822 GCF_001666865.1 Mycobacterium sp. E136 | reverse complement strand
GGGCGCGTATCCCGCTGTGCTGGAAGCAGGTTCGATTGTCGCCGAGGCTTACGACTCCACCGAGGTGTCGGAGCGGCACCGTCACCGCTACGAGGTGAACAACCAGTACCGCGACCGCATCGCCGAGAGCGGTCTGCGCTTCTCCGGGACCTCCCCGGACGGGCACCTCGTCGAGTTCGTCGAATACCCGCGCGATGTGCATCGCTTCATCGTCGGCACCCAGGCGCACCCCGAACTCAAGAGCAGGCCCACCCGGCCGCATCCGCTGTTCGTCGCGTTCGTCGGGGCGGCGCTCGACTACAAGGCGGAGGAGCGGCTCCCCGGTATGGACATCCCCGAGCAGCGCTCCAATGGCGTCGAGCATGCCGACGAGGTCGGAGCCCTGCTGCAAGAGCCCGCGACCCGTGGCTGACCACGACTTCGAGACGGTCGCCTCCGAAACCCTCTACGTCGGAAAGATCTTCGCGCTGCGCGCCGACGAGGTCCGCATGCCCGGCGGGCACACCGTCCGCCGCGAGGTCGTCGAGCACTACGGCGCCGTCGCGGTGCTCGCGATGGACGACGACCGCAACATCGCGATGGTCTACCAGTACCGGCATCCGCTGGGGCGACGCCTCTGGGAGCTGCCCGCCGGCCTGCTCGACCTCGGCGGCGAACCGCCACACGTGACGGCCGCGCGCGAACTCAAGGAAGAGGCCGGACTCTCGGCCACCGACTGGCGGGTGCTGGTTGACCTGGACTCCGCGCCGGGCTTCAGCGACGAGAGCGTGCGGGTGTACCTGGCCACCGGGCTGACCGACGTCGGACGCCCCGATGCCCACGACGAGGAAGCCGACCTGACGTTGCGGTGGTATCCGCTCGACGAGGCGGTGCGCCTGGTGTTCACCGGCGAGATCGTGAATTCCATTGCGGTGAGCGGTATTCTGGCCGCTCACACCCTCACAGACCCAGCGTTGCTGCGGGACGTCGACGCGCCGTGGATCGATCGCCCCACCTCGTTCGGCCGCCGCCAGGGGCATCCGTGACGACGTTCACCTCCGCGCTCGAAGGTCAGGTCCAGGGTTATCTCGACCACCTGACCATCGAACGCGGTGCGGCCGCCAACACGTTGAGCTCCTACCGGCGCGACCTGCGTCGCTACATCGAACACCTGACCGCGCGCGGCGTCGACGACCTGACCAAGGTGACCGAGACCGATGTCAGCGAGTTCCTGGTGGCGCTGCGCCGCGGGGATGCCGAGGCCGGCACAGCCCCGCTGTCGGCCGTCTCTGCCGCGCGAGCGCTGATCGCGGTGCGCGGCCTGCACCGCTTCGCGGCCGCCGAGGGGCTTACCGAGCTGGACGTCGCCTCGGAGGTCAAGCCGCCGACCCCGAGCAGGCGGCTGCCCAAGAGCCTTTCGATCGACGAGGTGCTCGCCCTGCTCGAGGCAGCCGGCGGCGACAGCGACGCCGACAGCCCGCTCACGCTGCGTAACCGGGCTCTGCTCGAACTGCTGTATTCGACCGGAGCCCGGATCTCGGAGGCGGTCGGCCTCGACATCGACGACGTCGACACCCATGCGCGCTCCGTCCTGCTGCGCGGCAAGGGCGGCAAACACCGGCTGGTCCCGATCGGCAGGCCCGCCGTCACCGCGCTGGACGCCTACTTCGTGCGGGGGCGCCCGGATCTGGCGCGCCGCGGACGGGGCACCCCCGCGATCTTCCTCAACGCCCGCGGCGGTCGGCTGTCGCGGCAGAGCGCCTGGCAGGTGCTGCAGGACGCCGCCGAGCGGGCCGGTATCACCGCCGCGGTGTCGCCGCACGTGCTGCGGCACTCGTTCGCCACGCATCTGCTCGACGGCGGTGCCGATGTGCGCGTCGTGCAGGAGCTGCTCGGCCACGCCTCGGTGACGACCACGCAGATCTACACCATGGTCACCGTCAACGCGCTACGCGAGGTCTGGGCCGGCGCCCATCCGCGGGCGCGCTGAGGGTCACCAGAACCAGCGCGAGCAGACGTAAGACTGCCGGAAAATCCCCGATTTAGGGCAGTTTTACGTCTGCTCGCGGAAAGAGGTCAGCCCCGGTAGCGCGACTCGAGCACCAGGTCGGCGAGCATCGTCTGATACTCCGCATGGGTCTTGTGCTCGACGGTGTCGAACAGCTTGCCCTGGTGCCGGCGCATGTACTCGCGGTACTTCGGAGCTCCCGGCACCTTGACGTTGTCGGCGACGACGACCGACCCGGGGTGCAGCCAGCCGCGATCCAGGATGCTCTGCAGGTCGGTCAGGTACGCGTCCTTGTCGTGGTCGAGGAACAGCACGTCGAGCAGTCCAGGGCCGAACCCGTGCTGTTCGGCGAGAGCGTCGAGCGTGCGACCGCCGTCGCCGATCGTGCCGACGACGCAGGTGACGCGGTCGGCCACACCGGCGTGCGCCCAGATGCTGCGGGCGATCTCGGCGTTGGCCTCGGCGAGTTCGACCGAATAGATCTGCGCCGACGGTGCCGCCCTGGCCAGTCGCAGCGCGCCGTATCCGCAGTAGGTGCCGAGCTCGAGCACCAATTGCGGGTCCGCGCCGCGCACCGCGGCGTCGAGGATCGCGCCCTTCTCGTCGCCGACGTTGATCAGGAAGGACTTCTCATAGGCGAACCGGTCGATCGTGGCGATGACGTCGTCGATGTCACCCTTCCGTGCGTTGGCCAGCACGTAGTCGCGGGCCGCCGCCTCGCGGCCGTCGCCGATCTGACCGGTCGTGAAGATGTTGCGCGCGCCGACGGCCATCCGTAGGAACGACCATCTCAGCAGCGGAATCCGTTGCTTCAAGCCCATGGCGCCAGCCTAAGGCGCGATGCGGCGCATTCGGCTTTCAAGTTGCCCGCGGGTCTGGCTGACCTGCGCCGTTCCTGCCGTTAAACTTGCCCGGATGTCCGCCATGTCCGTGAACTGCCTGACCAGCGACGGTCTGGTATGAGCGACGACGCAGGGGGCGGCGGAACGCCGGAACCTCTTGGCCTGACGGGCCGTCCACCACGGAGCATTCCCGAACCGGAGCCGAGGACGACGCACGGTCCGGCCAAGGTCATCGCGATGTGCAACCAGAAGGGTGGGGTCGGTAAGACCACGTCGACGATCAACCTCGGCGCCAGCCTCGCCGAGTACGGCCGTCGCGTGCTGCTCGTCGACCTCGACCCGCAGGGCGCGCTGTCGGCCGGGCTGGGCGTGCCGCACTACGAACTCGAACACACCGTGCACAACCTGCTGGTCGAACCCCGGGTATCGATCGACGACGTGCTGATCCACACCCGGGTCAAGAACCTCGACCTGGTGCCCAGCAACATCGACCTGTCGGCCGCGGAGATCCAGCTGGTCAACGAGGTGGGTCGCGAGCAATCGCTGGCCCGTGCGCTGTACCCGGTGCTGGACCGCTACGACTACGTCCTGATCGACTGCCAGCCCTCGCTCGGGTTGCTCACCGTGAACGGCTTGGCCTGCAGCGACGGGGTGATCATCCCGACCGAGTGCGAGTTCTTCTCGCTGCGCGGCCTGGCACTGCTGACCGACACCGTCGACAAAGTGCACGACAGGCTGAACCCGAAGCTGTCGATCAGCGGCATCCTGATCACCCGCTACGACCCGCGCACCGTAAACTCTCGGGAAGTCATGGCCCGTGTAGTGGAGCGCTTCGGCGACCTCGTGTTCGACACCGTCATCACCCGAACGGTGCGTTTCCCCGAGACCAGCGTCGCCGGTGAACCGATCACCACTTGGGCGCCGAAATCCGGTGGGGCGCAATCATATCGATCGCTGGCTCGCGAGGTCATCTACCGGTTCGGCGCGTGAATGACCCGGTGACGGAGACCGAAGCCGCGGCAACCCCGGATTCGGAGGAGTCTCCGCAGTCGGGCTTCCAGGTTCGGCTGAGCAATTTCGAGGGCCCGTTCGACCTGCTCCTGCAGCTGATCTTCGCGCACCGCCTCGACGTCACCGAGGTGGCGCTGCACCAGGTCACCGACGATTTCATCGCCTACACCAAGGCGATCGGCCGTCAGCTCGAGCTCGACGAGACCACCGCCTTCCTGGTGATTGCCGCGACCCTGCTCGACCTGAAGGCCGCTCGGCTGTTGCCTGCCGGCGAGGTGCACGACGAAGAGGACCTCGCCCTGCTCGAGGTGCGCGACCTGCTGTTCGCTCGGCTGCTGCAGTACCGCGCTTTCAAGCACGTCGCCGAGATGTTCGCCGAACTGGAGGCCGCGGCGCTGCGCAGCTACCCGCGCGCCGTCGCACTGGAGGAACGCTTCTCGCAGCTGCTGCCCGAAGTGATGATCGGCGTCGACGCCCAGGACTTTGCGCAGATCGCCGCGGCGGCGTTCACGCCGCGGCCGGTGCCGACAGTGAGCACCGAACATCTGCACCATGCGGCGGTGTCGGTGCCCGAGCAGATCGGTAACCTGATGGCGTTGCTGGAGAGCCGCGGGATCGGCCAGTGGGCGTCCTTCCGGGATCTGGTCGCCGACTGCGACGCCCCGATCGAGATCGTCGGACGGTTCCTGGCGCTCCTCGAGCTCTACCGCGCCAGGGCGGTAGCATTCGAACAACCTGAAGCGCTTGGTGTGCTGCAGATTTCGTGGACCGGTGAGCGGCCGACACACCAACAGCTGGCGGTGGAAGAAGATCAGTATGGATAGCGAAGACCACGACAACCTCGACGAGGTCGCGACGGACCTCGACATCGAGGGCGTCGCGGCCGACGGCGCCGATCTGGGGATCGACGTCGCCGAACCGCCCGAGATGGAGGACAGTGAACTCGGCGCGGTGCTCGAGGCGCTGCTGCTGGTGGTCGACACACCGGCGACCGTCGAGCAGCTGGCGCTGGCGATCGAGCAGCCGCCCTACCGTGTCGCGGCGAAACTGCAAACCATGGCGCAGGAGTACAGCGACCGCGACAGCGGCATCGACCTGCGTGAAGCCGGTGGTGGCTGGCGGATGTACACCCGCTCGCGCTACGCCCCCTACGTGGAGCGGTTGCTGCTCGACGGCGCCCGTTCGAAGTTGACCCGCGCCGCGCTGGAGACGCTCGCCGTGGTCGCCTACCGGCAGCCGGTGACCCGGGCTCGGGTGAGCGCGGTGCGCGGCGTCAACGTCGACGCGGTGATACGCACGCTGGTCGCACGCGGCCTGATCACCGAGGCGGGAACCGATCCCGACTCGGGCGCGGTGACTTTCGCCACCACGGAACTGTTCCTCGAACGGCTGGGGCTGACGTCGCTGGCCGATCTTCCCGACATCGCGCCGCTGCTGCCCGACGTCGACGTGATCGACGACCTCAGCGAAACCCTCGACGAGGACCCGCGATTCATGAAGCTCAGCGGCGCACCCGCACCCGAACAGCCGCTGTCGTTCGACGTGGACACCGATGCGAATGGCTGAGTCCGAGGGCGTGCGACTGCAGAAAGTGTTGTCGCAGGCCGGAATTGCGTCGCGCCGGGTGGCCGAGAAGATGATCAGGGACGGCCGCGTCGAGGTCGACGACCGCATCGTCACCGAGCTGGGTACCCGCGTCGACCCCGAGGTCTCGGTCATCCGGGTCGACGGCGCCCGGGTCACGGTCGACGACACCCTGGTACACCTGGCGATCAACAAACCCAAGGGCATGCACTCGACGATGTCCGACGACCGGGGCCGCCCGTGCATCGGCGACCTCGTCGAGCATCGGGTTCGGGGGAACAAGAAGCTGTTTCACGTCGGTCGGCTCGACGCCGACACCGAGGGGCTGATGCTGCTGACCAACGACGGCGAGCTGGCGCACCGGCTGATGCACCCGTCGTTCGAGGTGCCCAAAACCTACCTGGCCACCGTCCTGGGCGCGGTCCCGCGCGGGCTTGGCCGCGAACTGCGCAACGGTGTCGAGCTCGACGACGGGCCGGCGCGAGTCGACGACTTCGCGGTCGTCGACAAGGCGCCCGGCAAGACGCTGGTACGGGTGACGTTGCACGAGGGTCGCAAGCGGATCGTGCGCCGGATGCTCGCCGCCGTCGGCTATCCCGTGCAGGAACTGGTGCGGACCCACATCGGCACGGTCGCGCTTGGTGAGCAGCGTCCCGGCAGCATCCGGGTGCTGACGCAGAAGGAGCTCGGGGAGTTGTACAAGGCGGTCGGCCTGTGACATCACTGGTGATCGCCGTCGACGGTCCTGCTGGAACTGGGAAGTCCACGGTGTCAAGGGGTTTGGCGCGTGAACTGAACGCACACTATCTCGATACCGGAGCGATGTACCGGATCGTGACGCTGGCGGTGCTGCGCGCCGGAGTCGATCTCGCCGACACCGAAGCCGTCGCCGCGGCAGCCGCCGCTGCCGAGCTCGCCGTGAGTCACGACCCCGACGAAGACCGCTCCTACCTTGACGGAGAAGACGTTTCGTCCGAGATCCGCGGTGACGCGGTGACCAAAGCGGTGTCGGTGGTCTCGGCGGTGCCGGCGGTGCGCACGCGGCTCGTCGACATCCAACGGCAGCTGGCCACCGCACAGGGAAGCGTCGTCGTGGAGGGCCGCGACATCGGCACGGTCGTGCTACCCGACGCCGACGTGAAGATCTTCTTGACCGCGTCGGCCGAGGAGCGTGCCCGGCGCCGCAATGACCAGAACAAGGCGGCCGGGCTGGCCGACGACTACGAGGCGGTGCTGACCGACGTCAAGCGACGCGATCACCTCGACTCCACGCGAGCGGTGTCCCCGTTGCGGCCCGCCGACGACGCCGTCGTCGTCGACACCAGCGCGATGACGCAACCCGAGGTGATCGAGCATCTGACCCACCTCGTGCGAGAGCGGGCAGGAGCGCAGCGATGAGCGAGGACGGCACCTGGGTCGACGAAAGCGATTGGGAGATCGCCGAAGATGTCGCGGAAGCCATCGAGGAGGCGGCCGCAGCGCCGCCGGTTGTCGCCGTCGTCGGGCGCCCGAACGTCGGTAAGTCCACGCTGGTGAACCGCATTCTGGGCCGGCGCGAAGCCGTCGTGCAGGACGTGCCCGGGGTGACGCGTGACCGGGTGTCCTATGACGCGCTGTGGCTGGGCCGTCGATTCGTCCTGCAGGACACCGGTGGTTGGGAGCCCGACGCGAAGGGCCTGCAGCAGCTGGTGGCCGAGCAGGCGTCGGTCGCCATGCGCACCGCCGACGCGATCATCTTCGTCGTCGACTCTGTGGTCGGCGCGACCTCCGCTGACGAGGCGGCCGCGAAACTGCTTCAGCGCTCGGGTAAGCCGGTGTTCTTAGCGGCCAACAAGGTCGACAGCGAGCGCGGCGAGGCCGACGCCGCGACGCTGTGGTCGCTGGGTCTCGGTGAGCCGCACCCGATCAGCGCCATGCACGGCCGCGGGGTGGCCGACTTGCTCGACACCGTGATCGACGCGCTGCCCACGGTGTCAGAGATGTCGAGCGGTGGGGGAGGACCGCGCCGGGTTGCATTGGTGGGCAAGCCGAATGTGGGCAAGAGCTCACTGTTGAACCGGTTGGCGGGGGATCAGCGCTCGGTGGTCCACGATGTCGCGGGCACGACGGTCGATCCGGTCGATTCGCTGATCGAGATGGACGGGAAGGTGTGGCGGTTCGTCGACACCGCGGGTCTGCGGCGCAAGGTCGGCCAGGCAAGCGGGCACGAGTTCTACGCGTCGGTGCGCACGCACGGCGCCATCGATGCCGCCGAGGTGGCGATCGTGTTGATCGACGCCTCGCAGCCGCTGACCGAGCAGGACCAGCGCGTGTTGTCGATGGTGATCGAGGCCGGCCGGGCACTGGTGCTCGCGTTCAACAAGTGGGACCTGGTCGACGAGGACCGGCGCTACCTGCTGGACCGCGAGATCGACCGCGAACTCGTCCAGCTGCAGTGGGCGCCGCGGGTGAACATCTCCGCCAAGACCGGTCGCGCAGTGCAGAAGCTGGTGCCCGCGTTGGAGAAATCGCTGGAGTCATGGGACACCCGCGTGCCGACGGGCCGGCTGAACACGTTCTTCAAGGAAGTGATCGCGGCGCATCCGCCGCCGGTGCGCGGGGGTAAGCAGCCCCGGATCCTGTTCGCGACCCAGGCGACCGCCCGGCCGCCGACGTTCGTGCTGTTCACCACCGGTTTTCTCGAGGCGGGTTATCGGCGGTTCCTGGAGCGACGACTGCGTGAGACGTTCGGCTTCGAGGGCAGCCCGATCCGGATCAACGTGCGGATGCGCGAAAAGCGGGGATCGCGCTCGCGGTGATGGGGATTTCGGTGCGCAATCAATCGCTGCGCGACCAGTACCGCACCGAAACCGCTTAGTAGAGTTGCGCCAGTGCCCGTCGTCGACATGGTCCTCATCGCATTGGCGGGCTTGGGGGCCGGCGCGATCAACACGCTTGTCGGCTCCGGCACTCTGATCACCTTTCCGACGCTGGTGACGCTGGGCTATCCGCCGGTGACGGCGACGATGTCGAACGCCATCGGTTTGGTGGCCGGCGGGGTGTCGGGCACCTGGGGATACCGCCGCGAACTGCGGGGGCAGTGGCACCGGCTGCGCTGGCAGATCCCGGCGTCGTTCGCCGGAGCGGTGCTCGGCGCGTGGCTGCTGCTGCACCTGCCGGAGACGGTGTTCGAGCAGGTTGTGCCCGTGCTGCTGATCGCGGCGCTGATGCTGGTGGTCATCGGCCCACGGATCCAGTCGTATGCGCGGAGACGGGCCGAAGCGGCCGGGCAGTCCGCCGAGCATGTGTCGCAGCGGCGGATGGCCGCCGTCGTGTTTGCGACGTTCGCGGTCGGGATTTACGGGGGCTACTTCACCGCGGCGCAGGGGATCCTGCTGATCGCCGCGATGGGCGCGCTGCTGCCCGAGGACATGCAGCGCATGAATGCCGCCAAGAACCTGCTGTCGTTGGTGGTCAACGTCGTGGCCGCGGCAGCGTACACGCTGGTGGCGTTCGACCGGATCAGCTGGGCGGCGGCGGGGTTGATCGCGCTCGGCTCGCTGGTCGGTGGCTTCCTCGGGGCCCGCTACGGCCGTCGACTGTCACCCAACGCGTTGCGTGCGGTCATCGTGGTGGTGGGAATCATCGGTCTGTACCGATTGCTGACCGTCTGAGAGCTTTGGACGGTGATACGGCGCCGTCTAACCGTGGGGGGAGCGCCGGTGGCCGAACGCCGATTACGCACCGCGTCGTCGGCCCTCTGCGCCTCGAGCCGTTCTGGACGTCACAGCGGATCATCGCCTTTGACGAGTGGTGTCGCGCGCGATTTGATTTCGCGCCCACCTGTCCGTCCGTCGCGCTCATCGCGCTGACCACTTCCGAAAGCAGTCGACACGGATTACGCGCCGATCGCAATGGCCTGGGCTGCAGCACTTTACGTAGAGTGGCGGTTACCGTCGGCCGGCGGAGCCGGTGCTTGTGGCCGGCGAGGTCGAAGACGTGGCGAACGCCGCTCGGTACGCGGTTGTGGGCTCTCGCTCGATTAGGCATGTCAGTGGTGGTTGGGATTGCAGGCGCGGCCTGCGGTAACATTTCGACCTGCTGCCGGCGATCCCGGCAGCACCGCGGGCTGTGGCGCAGTTTGGTAGCGCACTTGACTGGGGGTCAAGTGGTCGCAGGTTCAAATCCTGTCAGCCCGACCAGCTTTCCCGCAGGTAGAGGCGGTTTCGGAGGGCTCCGAGGCCGCCTTTCTGCATACCGGCGTGGGGTATGTACAGCAACGAATACAGCAACCCGAGCCACTGAATCCGAATCCACGTTCGACACCTGCCGTCAGATTCCGAGCGCATCGCTGAGCGCGGCAACGGCCGCGCGGGCAGCGTCGTCGGACGTGTGGCCGTAAGTGTCGCCGGTGATCGCGATAGACGAGTGCCCGAGCAGATCAGCGACAGCCTTGATATGGACGCCAGCCTCAAGCCACGCCACTGCCGCCGAGTGCCGCAGCGTGTGCACGCCGACGCGATCCATACCCGCCTTGTCGGCGGCTAGCTCGATGGTGCGCAGGATGTTGCGCGGATCTACCGGCGCGCCCGCTTCGGTCGCGAACACCAGGCCGTGGTCTTGCCATTGGTCGCCCGCGTGTAGTCGCTCGGCGGCCTGCTGCTTGCGGTGCGCCCGTAGCAGTGTGACCATCGCGGGAGATAGCGGCACGGTGCGCCGCGATCGTTCTGTCTTCGGCTCGGACACGACGAGTGCACCGCCGACACGGCCGAGCGTGCCACGCACCGCCAGCACCGCCGCGTCGAGGTCGACGTCAGACCAATGCAACGCGACCGCCTCACCGCGCCGCAGGCCGGTCGCGGCTATCAACGACAGCACCGGCCGGTAGCGCAAGCCCTCGGCGGCGCGTAGCAGCGCAGTCACGTCGACCGCGGTCGAATACTTCGCTTCTGTGCGAGCCACGCCGGGCCGCTTGACGGCCGCCACTGGGTTGCGTGCTAGCAGTCCGTCGCGCACCGCGCCATCGAGACCTGCGCGCAAGACGGTGTAGACGTTGCGGATCGTCGAGTCAGACAGCGCGCGCCGTGGCGGGTCACCTTTCGTCTTGGCGCGCATCGCCAAGATCAACGCTTCGACGTCGGACGGCCGTAACCGGTCAAGCCGGATCGCGCCGAACGGTGCCCGTTCCAGGTGACAACGCGACAGATTCGCATACAGCTCGCGAGTCGCCTCTTTGCGGTTCGAGGCCGCCAGCGTCGTCGCCCGCCACTGTGCAAGCCAGTCGGCAACGGTGCGCGTCGCGTCGCGTACCGGCGCGCCTGCGTCGAGCCGTTCGCGCGCTTGCCTGAGTTTGTCGCGCACGTC
The DNA here is from genome assembly GCF_001666865.1 of Mycobacterium sp. E136. Lineage (NCBI taxonomy): Bacteria > Bacillati > Actinomycetota > Actinomycetes > Mycobacteriales > Mycobacteriaceae > Mycobacterium > Mycobacterium sp. E136. Next base: position 3,055 of record NZ_LZJE01000241.1, on the reverse strand, counting down.
CTGCCGTGTGCGCCCATAGACGGTGTGCCGCTTGGTACTCCCGTCGTCGGCTGCGTAGCTGATCGCGCCCTGGTAGCACAGCACCTTGCCGTCGCGCATCCGCTTGTGGATGCTGCCTTCGCCGTTCGCGTTCTTCGCCATTGCTTTACGCCTTCTTTTTCCCGGGGACGGTCGGAGGTAATAGGCCAGCCGCGCGAGCCTTTTGGACATACCTAGCGGCGGTGCGGTGCTCGACGCCGAATGATCGTTTGACCGCCTCGGTGGGCCGATCGGACACGTGGTCGCTGTATATCTCTGCGACCTTCTCCAATAGCTCGGGTGTCACGGTGCGAGGTCGACCCGAAGTTGCGCGTCGAATGTCACCTATGGCGCTGCGGTCGTCTACTGGCTTTGACCAGATCGTGCCGTCGTCGCCTGACGCGACGACCGAACACGCCGCGACGATTTGCTTCAGCCATGCGTCGAGCCGGATAGCGGTGAGGTCTCGGGGGCGGATCTCGGGACCGTCCGCTCTCGCCCTCAAGACCAGCTCGACGTAGCGCGGGATACCCTCGCGCACTTCAATTTTCAGCCCAAGGTCCGGCTCATTCTTTCCGCCGCTGATCTGCACGATAATTTCACGCGGAACGAGCCGACGGTCGCCGATTTCAACTTTGTCGGCGGGATTCCATTTCGCCCGCGCGTGACCGCCTGCGAAGCGGATCGTGCGCGTCACCAATGCGCCCATTGGATACCTGCCCCAACCTAGCCACTAGCACTAGTTCGATATAGACGAGGACAACCTAGCCATATTCTCGGCACACTGTCAACAACCGCCGGGCTGTCGGCGGACACGACCGAAATGCAGGAGATGGTATGGACAGCGACACCGATCGCCTCCTCGTTCCTTACGACGAGGCGCGCCGAATGCTCGGCGACATCGGCAGGACGACGCTCTACGAACTGTTGGAACGGCGGGAAATAGTGCGCGTCAACATCGGTCGTCGCGGATTCGTCACGGCGCGATCGCTCGCGGCGTACGTCGATCGACTCAGCGCCGACGCCCTGGCATGAACGAAAGAAGCCGCCCACAAGGGGCGGCTACCTCCACGACGCCAATCGATGACTCAATCGTAATCGACGACGCACTGGTCGAACTGATCCAATCGCCACTGCCGCCCGACCAGGCCACGACTTCGAGAATGACGGCCCGCGACCGAAACGACTGGGGTCCATACATCGACTGGGCCTCCGGGCCGACGCGGGCCGCCAGGGCTGCCGAGCGCAGCGAGGTGACCACGTCGACCAGGCGCGCTACGACGCCCGCAACGCGCGCGTGGATCGAGCGCGGCGTCGCCGCGGGGGCCGCCGAACTCGCCGCCACGGGACGCGGTCAGCGCAACGACGCACTCAACAGGTTCGCCCACCGCTGGGGCCAGTTCCCCGACGCCGACCGCCAGGCCGTCTACGTCGCGGCGCAAGTCGCCTGCCAGAACAACGGCCTGCTCGCCGACGACGGGCCGCGCGCCTTTGAGGCCACGTTCGATTCGGGCTGGAACTCAGGGCGGGCCGAACCGGGGCGTTACCCGGCTGTGGGCGACGATTGGTTAGGGCGTATCGGGCAGACGAATGGAGCCGCGGCCGGGTCGGGCGGAGACCCCACACTGCCGTCCGGCGGCAGCAACACAACACAGGCCGACAATGCACAGCTGAGCGGCGGGCAACCGGGCGCACCAAGGCTCTGGCGGGCCACCGACCTCAAACCGGCCGAGCAGCCGCGGTTCCTGGCCCGCGACCGCATCCCGCGCGCCGCCGTCACCGTCCTGATCGGTGAAGAGGGAATCGGCAAAAGCCTGCTGTGGGTGCTGCTGGTCGCCGCAATCACCACCGGCAAGGGGCTGCCCGAGTTCAGCATCCCCACCCGCGACCCGGCCGAGGTGTTGCTCATCATCACCGAGGATGACTGGGCGACGGCGGTGCTGCCGAGGCTGCAGGTGGCGGGGGCCGACCTCGATCGGATCCAAGTCGTCTGCGCCGACCGCGACGGCAGCGGCTCGCCGATCTTCCCCACCGACATGGGGCTGGTTATCGCCGCCGACCCGGCTCCCGCGCTGATCGTCGTCGACGCCTGGCTGGACACCGTCGGCACACGCCTGCTGGTGCGCGACCCTCAGCAGGCGCGGGCAGGCCTGCACCCGTGGAAAGAAGCCGCCAACGCCACCGGGGCGGCCGTGCTGCTGCTCGCGCACACCAACCGACAGGACAGCACCAACATCCGTGACCGCTACGGCGCGACAGCGGCGCTGCGCCAGAAGGCCCGCATGACGCTGTTCTGCCTGCCCGGCGAGACGGAGGGCGGGACCCTCATCGTCGGACCCGATAAGGCCAACAGCGCCACCACGCGCACCAAGGCGTCGCTGTTCGACGTGCGGCCGATTGAGCACTTCGACCCCACGCCCGACCACGACGGCACCGTGCCGCTGCTGCGGTTCGTGCGCGAGTCCGACAGGACCATCAAGGAGCACCTGGCCGACGAGACCGCCGCCGCGAAGCGACGCCCGCCTACCGAGGCAGAGGTGTGGGTGCGTGCCTTCTTCGAACGCTTCGGCCCGACGCTGAAGGCATCCGAGGTCTACAGCGAAGCCGAGACCGAAGGATTCAGCGCGGACCAGTGCAAGCGGGCCAAGAAGAGCATCAACGGCAGCGGCGACGGATTTATCCGCGTGTATCGCGACGCCGACGCCAGCGGCACCGGGCCGTGGTGGTGGGAATGGGTCAGCACCGGCACTCAGCAAACCAGTGAGGACAGCGAGGGGGGCGCGTTCCCGTCATGACGAAACAACCCAGAGTGCGCGGTCGCGCCGTAGGTCGCTCTCTCGCCCCCTTCGCTGGTCAGGAAGTTTTCTCAACGCTCCCTTGCAGGTCAGAGTGCGCACCCTGGACTGCGCGCCGCGCACCCTGGGCCAGGGAGCGCGGGCGATTGTTCCCCTCGACGCTCCGACCTGCAAGGGAGCGTTGAGAAAACTTCCTGACCAGCGAAGGGGGCGAGAGAGCGACCTACGGCGCGACCGCGCAC